>DATFJJ010000260.1:0-4763 GCA_035269245.1 Wenzhouxiangellaceae bacterium
GCAGGCGCAGATAATAGGTCTGGTCCGAGCCACCGGGCGTTCGCTGCAGGTACTCGTTGGTCATGCCCAGCAGTCCGAGGCGCACCAGTGCGTCGGTACAGCGCTGGATGATGACCGGCACTTCTTCCGGTTCCCACGGCAGGAAAAGTTCTTTCTTGAGAAACGGATAAATCGTTTCGGTCAGGCGCCTGACGCGGGACTTGCGAACCCGCTGGTTGTTGAGGAAGCAGCAGGCGATCCAGGCCGGCATGGCCAGCAGGTGCGAAATGTTGTTGCGGAAATACGTCAGCAGTACTGCGTTTTTCTGGTCGACATGAATGATGTCGCCCAGCGCGTGCTCCTGGCGCTGGATGATGCCAAGGTCCAGGCCGTATTCGATGACCTGTCCTGGCGTGAGATCGGTAATCGTGATCCGGTCCGAGTACGCGGTCATCCGGATCAGACGCTGATACATCCCGATCATCGCTTCCAGGTCTTCCTCGTCCAGTGCCTGCTTGCGCGTGGCCAGCAGCGCCGCGGCCAGCAGGTTGACCGGGTTGCAATGCGTCGTTCCGTTGATATTGACAACAATGCGCTGAGCCAGGTCGTTGACCAGCGGCACCAGCCACTCGGGCTTGGCCTGCGGATCCAGCGGCTGGTCGGCCCAGTCGGGTGCGTATTCGTCGAGCAGCGGGTTCAGGCGTATCGGTTCGCCGAAGCTCACCGCGACCTGGCCGTAGTTCTTGCGCACGATGTTGATCACGTTGCGGAAGTCCGACAGGGATTCGGTCTTCTTGTGGCTGCCGGCGAGCTCGGAGATATAGGAGCTGCCCTCGGCCAGCCGCTCGTAACCGATATAGACCGGCTGAAACATCAGCGGACGTTTTCGATCGCGCAGGAACGCGCGCACGGTAATCGACAGCATGCCGGCTCGCGGCGGCAGCGAACGGCCGGTGCGCGATCGCGTGCCCTCGACGAAATACTCCAGCGCCACGCCCTTGTCGATGATGGTACGCACGTATTCGTTGAAAACCGCCGAGTAAAGCGGCTGGGCGCGGAAACTCCGGCGCAGATAGAACGCGCCGCCGTAACGCAACAGGCGACCGACGATCGGAAGATTCAGGTTGATGCCGGCAGCGATATGCGGAGGCACGAACCCTCGACGATAAAGCAGAAACGACAGCAGCATGTAGTCGATATGGCTGCGGTGGCAGGGCACGTATACGATCTCGTGGCCCTGCTGGGCCTCGCGAAACTCGCTGAAGTGGAAGACCTGGATGCCGCGGTAGATCCGGTTCCAGAACCAGCTGAGCAGGATCTCGGCAATTCTTATGAACGAATACGAATAGTCGGCGGCGATTTCCCGCGCGTATTTCTTCGCCTGGGCTTCGGCCTCGTATATCTCGATCTTGTCGCGCCGGGCCTTGGCCGCAACGGCCTGGCGCACCGCGTCGGAATGTGCCACACGGTCGACCAGGGTGCGCCGGTGTGAACGGTCCGGACCGATGGCCGCAGTACGCACGCGCTTGAAGTGGACCCGAAGTAGCCGGCTGATGCGGCGCAGGTCCTTTTCCTCTCCCTGGGCTTCGGCCGCCACGTCGGCCAGCGAGACCGGTTTGCCGAACTGGACGAACGTGGCACGACCGTTGAATAGCGTGGTCAGGAAGCGGCGAAACCGTCCGCCCAGATCCCAGTTTTCGGAAAACAGGATCTTGGCGATTGACTGCTCCTTATCGGGCGCGCGGCCGATCAGCACCGTGACGGGTACGATCCGGACATCCTCCAGACGCCCGTCGTGCACCCCTGCAACAAGCTGTTTGACCATTTCCGAATTGCGCCGCCGGGTCGGCCGTCTTACGAACAATCCGCGGTAACGCCGACTCGTACCGTAGCTTCGCGGAAGGTCCACGTCGTCATGCTGGAAAGCACCCGACGGCCTGGGCCAGCTGTGCTCGCGGCAGATCTGCTCCAGGATCAGCAGCGAGGTGTAGGCATACGTATCGAGCACGTAGAACACCGGTGCGCCGCTGCCGATCCCGAGTTCATCCAGATCTTCCGGCAACACAGTCGCCCTGACCCACCAGTGCAGCACGGCCCGCCAAAGCGAAACCCACCTGAGCTTCAGCGAGTGAAGCAGGTAACCCGGGAACCGGCGATGCGAAGGCAGCGAAGACATGGTGGGTGGGTCAGAAATACTTCTACAGGGCGGAGCCGGAGTTTACCACCAGCGCCTTTTTCAACCTGCGCAACTTGTTCAGCGGTTAAAAAAGGCAGAGCCAATCATGGCTCTGCCCGCAAACCGGTCGAAGCCGGAGGTGTTTCCCGAAACGATCATGGCGACGTTCCGGGCTTTCTTGTTACCAAGGTTCGATCACAGCGAAGACCAAACCAGGAAAAATAATAACCTGAATTGATAACCTAATGCAATACCTTTCTTAAACTGTGTAATCCATTGTTTTAATTATTGAAAATAGATTTTATTTCGGATTGCATCGCGACTGCGGTCGCCACCGGGTCCTCGGCATCGCGAATCGGGCGACCGACCACGATGTGATCGGCGCCGGCGGAAAACGCCTCGGACACGCTCATGGTGCGCTTCTGGTCGTCCACATTGGCAACCGGCCGAATGCCGGGACATACCACCACCAGCGCCGGATCCACGCCCTCGCGCAGCGCCGGGACTTCGAGCCCGGAAGAGATCACCCCGTCGCAGCCGAGCTTGAGCGCGCGCCGCGCACGCGACAGCACCAGGTCGCGCACGTCGCAGGCAAAGCCAAGATCGTCCAGATCACCCTGGTCGAGGCTGGTCAGCGCGGTCACCGCCAGCACGCGGGCATTGCCCTTGTTGTCGGCCGCGGCCGCCAGCATCGCATCCTGGCCGTGCACAGTCAGGAAATCCACCTGCTGCCGGGCCAGTTGCGCCACCGCGCGGCCGACCGTGGCCGGCACGTCGAACAGTTTGAGATCGGCGAATACCTTCTTTCCGGAAGCCTTCAGCTCGTCGACCAGCTCGAAGTACGCGCCGGAGAGAAACAGTTCGAGGCCCAGCTTGTAGAAGGTGACCGTATCACCGAGCTCGCCGATCAGCGCCCGGGCGCGCTCGGCGTCCGGCACGTCCAGGGCAAATATCAGGCGATCGGCGGGGTCGGTGACCGTCTTTGTCGCGTCAGGCGTGTGGGGCATGAATGTTCTCCTTGATGTGTTTCTTGACCATCCGGGCCACCACTTCCGGCGCCTGCATGTGCAAATGGTGGCCGCCTTCGACCTCGTGCAGCACCAGGCCCGGCACGGCGGCGGCGCGGCGCTCGATGAAACCGCCCGGCACCACCCGCGAGCGCGGGCGGGCGAGCACGCACAAGGCCGGGGCTTCGATGTGCCCGAGCAGGTCCAGCACCTGCGGCTCGGTATAACGCTGCGTCGAAGGCCAGGTCAGGCGCAGGTCGTGGCGCCACTGCCAGCCATCCGCAACCCGCTCCAGGCCGCGTTCGGCCAGAAGTTCGGCGGCAGGGCGCGGAAGGTCCGAGTTCCGTGTTCGGGCCTCGATTGCCGCGGTACGATCGGCGTGCACGCGGCGCGGACGGTCGCGGCTGGCGTGTATGGCGTTGCGCCAGCCCTCGGCGGTTTTATCCGGCGATGCCGAGAGCGGCCCCAGGCCTTCGATCACGCTCAGTGATTCGACGCGCTCCGGGCATCCGGCGGACAGCACGCTGGCGACGGCCCCGCCCAGCGAGTGGCCGAGAAGATGGAAACGATCCCATCCCAGCGCATCGGCCGCGGCCAATACGTCGAACACGTAATCGTCGAAATGATAACGGGCCGCCTCGGCGCGCGGCGGGGAATCGCCGTGGCCGGGAAAATCGAGGCAGGCGAGCTGCACGCCGCCGAGGTAGCCGAACATCGGCTCGAAGCTCAGCGCGTTGTCCAGCCAGCCGTGCAGGGCGATAATCCGCGGGCCCGCATCCCCCTGGCGAATCAAAGCCAGCGGTTGACGTCGGTCGAACTTCAGGGTCTTGTCGGTCCAGTGGGGCAAGCGTTGGCACCTTCGGATATGGCGCGTTACTATACTCAACCACGGCGGCTGGTTGGCCGTCGGCCGAGAAGCATCGGGAGCATCGACCATGAGCAACAAAGACGACGAACCGGACGTGGAACGATTTGCCGAGCGCGACAAGACGCGCGACGAATTCAGCATGGGTCCGACCGAAGACCAGATCAGGCACGCCGAGCAGATGCTCGGCAGCTTCAACGCACCCACCTATGTGGAAAAGCGTGACCTCGCCGAGGACTATCGCCCGGGCTCGCTGCAGCCCATGGACCGGTCCGCCGAGCCGGTCAAGGTGCTCGTTTCGTCGCACCCGGCGTCCGGCCATGAGCATTACGTGGTACTGAGCGAAGCGGAACTGCCGGCGATCCGCGCCGCCGAGATCACGACCCGCCGGCTGGGACAGCTTCAAACACGGACCGGACGCCTGGAGCCCGGCCACGAGGGCCGTCGTGCCGAAGACAAGCAGAACGGCACACTGATGGTTTCGTTCTTCTACCCGGTCGAATAGCGACGGCAAAGCAGCCCGGATAAGCGAATCTTCTCCGGGATCAATGACGGGCTCCGGGACTACTCCGGCTCCAGGGTCGCGTAGCCGGCCACAAGCCATTTCTGCCCGGCATCGTCGAAGTTGATCTGGATCCGCGCGTTCTCGCCCTGCCCTTCGACCGTCAGAACCGTGCCGGCACCGAATTTCGCGTGCCGCACCCTCGACCCCAGCGACGGCAGACCGCCGCCCGAG
>DATFJJ010000261.1:0-5773 GCA_035269245.1 Wenzhouxiangellaceae bacterium
TCGGAAACGGTCGGAATCGACATCGGACAAAAAAACTGTACCAGACCCGGAAAGAATTGGCCGGGGTCGTCATATTGCGACAGATGGCTGCCGTTAGGGCAGTCCAGGTACCGGCCGCATTTCACCTGTCGCGACATCCACTGCATGTGCCGGGAATCCATACTGTCGTGCGCGTGGTCAACTGCTCCGGATTTCGCCCAGGAAGTTGGACAGCTTTCGCTCGTCCGAGAGGTCGCCGTAAAGCACTCGCACATCACCGCTATCGTCAGTGCGCAGCAGCGCGGGCGTGGCGAATACAGAGTAGTTGACAGTGTGCTCGGGGTGTTTCATCAAATCGATCTCCAGCGGCTCGACCGATTCCAGATCGAGCGATTCCAGCGCTTCGGCCAGATTCTTGCGGGCACGGTGAGATCGCGGCGCATTGCCGGTGATGAACAGAATAAGCTCGGGAACCGGGGATTCACTAACATCGCTGCTGGCGTTCATTCGTCTTCCCCTCTTTTTTTCTCCCGGCGCGCCGGGTCGCGCCGTGATTTCATTCGTTCGAGATATTCGCGGTCCATTCGACTGGCCTCATCGAATGACCGATCCTCGAGCTCGATCTCGGTAGCCAGACGTTCCGCCTCGTTTTTTGCCTGCTCGATACGGCGCTCCAGCTCCTGGCGCCGCTGTTCGTGCTCCAGCTTTCGGCTGCGAACGGCCACCCTTTCCTCGATTTCCTTCTGTAGTCGTGCTGTACCCATCAGCACCTCGGTGCCGTACTCGTAGACATCGGCCAGGTCGATACCGTTGCTGGAAAGGGTCAGCTCGCGCTGCTGGTTCGAGTGGGCCGACCCGCGCGATTTCACGATCGACAGCGACCGGTTTCGCTCGCCGCCGCGCTCGTTGTAATCCAGCACGATCCAGGTATCGGCAATCGTTGATACGTGAACCGCCGTGGATTCGTCTTCGCGGTCGCCATCGCCGGTCAGGGAAGTCAGCACCGTCGTGATGCCGCGGTTGCGCGCAAACTCGAGGATGCGTTCCGTCGCTGCCCGTGGGCCCTCGCAGCCTGCGGCTTTCAGCAGGGCCGAAATCGGGTCTATGACCAGCAAGTGCGGATCGAAGTCCACGATCTGTTGCTGCAGCATCAGTACGTGCTCGGTGATCAGACCCGACCACGCGGAGCGTGAATGGAACCGGATTCGGCCCGCATCGATGTGGGGTTGCAGCTCGATGCCGACCGAAGCCAGGTTGCGCACATAAGGCGACTCCATTTCGTCGAAACTGAGATAAAGCGTCCGTTCGTCGCGCCTGGCTGCGGCCTCGGAAAAGCTTGCCGAAAGCGTGCTCTTGGCGGTGCCGGGGCGGCCGGAAATCAACGTGCTGGAACCGCGGTATGGGCCGCCGTCGAGAAGCGAGTCCAGCCGTGCAATGCCAGTGTCGATGCGGTCGCTGCCGGCTTTAACGCGGTCGTCGGGGATCACTGCCTGGTAGGGCAATTGAATCCCGTCGTCATTGATGATCAGCGGGACCTGGTCGGACACATGGCTGGAGCCGCGGTACTTGGCCACGCGCAGGTGCCGGTGCAGGCGGCGATCGATCATCGCGGCCGTAAGCACCAGCGTGGTTGGCAGCATGTACTCGATGCCTTTAAGATGCCGGGGCGAAACGCTTTCGCCTTCGGCCTTGCCGCTGAGCAGCAGCGTCCAGCCGGACTTCTCGCAACGCTCGTTGATCTGTCTCACCTGGTCGACGGCGAATGCCTGGTCGGGTTGATGCTGCAGCAATTGATCGATGCCGTCAATGACGACCCAGGGGCGATCGAGCTGATCGACCTTGGCCTGGATTCCTGCCAGGAGACCGTCGATATCGAACGCACCCGAGCGTTCGGCGCCAACTGGCATGCGGGCGTCGATCGTGAACCACGACTCAGATCCGTTAAGCGCCTCGCCCCAGCTGAAGGAGTCGGCGTTTCGCCGGACCTGCTCCGGCGATTCCTCGAACGTGACGAACACACCGCCGCTGCCCTCGGCAATCGCGTGCGCGAGAATCTGCAGCGTGAGCACTGTCTTGCCGGCACCGGCCTGCCCCACGATAAGCGTGGCCTGGTGTTCCGGCAAGCCGCCTCGGGTCAGCCGGTCAAGCCCGGGAATTCCGGTCGAACGTTTCTCGAGTTTCCAGTTCATATCACGCACGCCTGGTTCTCCTTCGGCTGTGGCGGTAATCAATCGCTGCCGTTGTCGTTGTTCGCTTCCATGTCCAGCGGCAGGGCGCTGCGTTGTTCGAGCAGCCAACGAAAGTCTTCAGCTTCCAGCGGCATACTGTAATAAAAGCCCTGGGCGATATTGCAGCCGAGTTCCCGCAAGGCTTCCGCAACTTCCCGGGACTCGATGCCCTCGGCGACCACTTCGGCATCGAGCGCTGCGGCCACCTCAATGACGGTACGCACGATGTTCCGGCTGTACGCGTCGTCCAGAATACGACTCACGAACGCCCGATCGATCTTGATTTCATCGAACGGATATTTTTGCAGGTACAGGAGCGAAGAGTAGCCGGTGCCGAAATCGTCCAGCGAAAGACGCACGCCCATCTCATGCAATTCGCGGATTTGAACCAGCAACGCCTCCGATTGGCGCTGGAACACGCTCTCGGTTATTTCAAGCGCCAGATCGGACGGAGAGATGCCGAAGTCGTCCAACGCCGCCCGAACCGTGGCCGGAAATCCGGCAAGCGCAAACTGCACCAGCGACACATTGACCGACACCCGCACGATGTCCAGCCCGGCGGCCCGCCAGTCGCGTAGCTGGCGGCAGGCGTCGCGCAGCACCCAGTCGCCGATCGGCCCGATCAGCTGGCTCTGCTCGGCGATCGGAATGAACAACCCCGGTGGCTGCAGGCCGCGCTCGGGATGCTGCCAGCGCAGCAAGGCTTCAGCCGATATCATGCGGCCATCGGACAAGCTGACCTTGGGCTGGAAGTGCAGCTCGAATTCTTCAGCGTCGAGCGCGTTTCGCAGTTCTTCGGTCAACTGGATGCGCTGGCGGGTGCGTTGGTCGAGCGCCGTGGTGTAGCCCACCCAGTTCAACTGGGCGCTGGTTTCACTGCGATTCTCGAACAGTGCCATTTCGGCCTCCCGGACCAGATCGTCCGGCTCGCGCTTGGGTTTTCCAAGTTCGGTGAATCCAATCCAGACTTCGATCTCGACGGCCAGGCCGGCCAGGTCGAACGATTCTTCAAGCCTGCCTTCGAGAGCCTGCAGCGTTTCTTCGAGCGCCGTGCCGGCGCCTGAGTCGAGATAGATGACAAACTCGTCGCCCCCGGCGCGACCGGCCAGTCCGCCTTCGCCGACGTGTGCCCGAACGCGCCGGCCCAATTCAACCAGCAGTCGGTCGCCCACCTCGTAGCCGTGCGCATCGTTGATATCGCGCTGGTTCATTACGTCCAGCATCACGACGATTCCGTCTTCCGCCCAGCCGGAATCCTCCAGCCTTGCTCCCAGTTCGCGCGTGAAGCCTCTGCGCGAAAGCAGGCCGGTCAACGGATCCTCGAAGGCGAGTCTCTCGAGCTGTATCTCCGCGAGCTTGCGTTGGGTGACATCCACGTGCATTGCAACGGCGCCGCCCGGCACCGATCGATCGGAAGTCAACCGATTGAACGCCACTCGAAACCAGCGCTCTTCGTCAGGTGCGTGGCATGGGTACTCCAGCGTGAATGCCTCGCGGTTACCGGCAAGCACATCGCGGAGGCCGCCGGAGATTTCGGCCGCTTCTTCACCACATTCGCTGCTTGTCGCTGTCTCGCAGATTGCATAGTAATTCATGCCGACGCCGAACGCCGGGTCGGGGTTATCGTTTTTCTCACCGAAGTGGCGCCACTGCGAGTTGACATCGATGATGTTGGCTTCATGGTCCAGCAGCGCGATGTGCGCCGGAAGCGAGTTGATCAGCGCCTGTCTCGTTTCCAGCATTGCGTCGAGCTCGTCGCGGGACTTCTGAAGAACGATATGTTGCGCGCGGAATTGCCTGACCATTTCGTGATAAGTCGTGACGTCTCGGAAGAACACTGCGACGCCGTCTTCCCACGGGTATGCGCGCATTTCGAACCAGGCGTCCAGCGGCTCAAAGAATTCTTCGGCGGCGCTGGCCTTGCCCTGATTCTTCGCCTGATACAGCGCTGCCTCGCTTGCGGTGCCGGCGAGATCCGGGAACTGCGACCATAGCGATTTCCCCAAGATTTCTTCCTCGGACTTGCCGATCATTCGCGCGCCTTCGGCATTGATGTAAACATATCGCCAGTCGGCGTCGAACGCGATAAAGCCGTCGGTGACGGCTTCGAGCATTGTGCCCATGCGTTCGGAGAGGCGCTGACTTTCGAACTCGAGCGCCTTGCGTTCGGTGATGTCCTGGATAGCGCCTTGGAGTTTGACGATGGCTCCGTCGTGCCCGCGCACGGGTTCGCCCACGGCTCGCACCCAACGACGTTTCCCTTCAGCGTCGATGAGCTGCAGCTCTTCGTCGTAAGGCTGGCCTTGCTGTTTGCAGGCAGTGAAAACCTCTCGGAGGCGGTCGCGAAATTCCGGGGCGAAGAAATTTATGCCCTCATCAACCGAAGGCGAATAGCCGTGCGGCATCCCATGAATTTCAGCGGTAACATCGGTCCACGCCACGGTGTCGCCCTGCAAGTCGATCGACCAACCGCCAAACAATGCCGCCCGCCCCGCGATGGACAGGAGCTGTGTCTGACGGGCCAGCTCGGCCTCGGCTGCGCGAACGTTGGTGATATCCGTAATCACCGCGCCGATCAGACTCTGAGCCTCACCGTGGCCGTTGAGCGGGTAATAGCGCACCAGCAGATTGCGCTCACCGATGCCGGAATAAGTTCTCTCGGATTCAAAGCGTTGCGGCTCGCCCGCCAGGCAGCGATCCATCAAGGGTTTGAGCTCGTTGAAAAAGAATTCATCGCCAATGACCTCGCGAACCGGACGACCTTCAAAATCATCTCCGCTAGACCCGTACCTGTTTCGATACGCTCGATTGACCCAGCAATACCGGTAGTCGTCGTCGACGATGCAGCAAAGGTCTTCGCTGCCCTCGACCAGATCGCGGAACTGCCGAGTCTCCGCCTCCCGGCGCCGGCGATCCGTGATGTCCTGCAGAACACCCCTGGCGCGGGAGGCCGACGCCTCGGGACCGGACACGAACTCTGTGCGCGCGCGTACCCATCGAACCTCGCCGTCGGGACGCAAGATTCGATATTCGGCCTCGAACATTCCCCCGTTTTCCAGCCCCTCCTCATTTTCCCTCTGCACCCACTCGCGGTCTTCGGGGTGTACTCGCTTGAAAAAGTCATCGTTTGAACCCCCGAACTCGCGGCGTGTAATGCCGAAAATTTCGAGTGCTTGATCATTACACTCGAGCAGGTCGCTTTGAAAATCGGCCTCCCAGCTCCCGATTTTGCCGATTCGCTGGGCACGCTCCAGCTGCGAAAGCGCCTGCTCCAGCGCGTCCTGGCGTTCCCGGACGGCGCGGTCGGCTGTGTCGCGCTCGTCCAGCAGCGTATTCAGCGTTTTTGCCAGCCGTGACAGTTCGTTGTTGCCGGAGACCGAGGCGCGGGCGCTGGAATCGCCGGCGCGTATATCTTCCAGAGTGGCGGCGAGCGTGCGCGCCGGCAGCGTCATTCGGCGGTTGATCAGGCCAAAGGCAACCATGGACAGCGCGCCGAACAATAGCGCCGAGAACACGAGTACCGCCCCGGTCCAGAGCGATTGGCGCGCGATCGCCTCCCGGCGTTC
>DATFJJ010000262.1:0-4317 GCA_035269245.1 Wenzhouxiangellaceae bacterium
AGGAATCGGCACCGGTGCGGGCGAAGGCGGCGCCGGCGTCAGACAGACATCCGGAAACGACAACGACTGTGCGGGCATTTGAGTCTTTGCAAACATGGCGGTCAGCCCAAATGAATCTGTTCGCCGTCGATCCGGGCAAGGTGCTCGGCACGGCTGAACAGGTTGCGCGCTTCCAGCGAGAGGTTCGCTTCGGCGCGATAGTCGATTTCGCCGCTGTCGACACGATCGAGCGTTTCTACCTCGCGATAAGACGTACGCGCGCGACGGCGGAAACTATCAACGAGACTTTCGTAGGCGCGTCCGACGAGGCGCAGGGCGTTGAAACTGCCGTCGCAGCGATCACAGAGCCACGAAACATTGCGTGACACCAGCCGGGCGACCCCGGTGCGCAGACCAAATCGCGCCGAACGCAACTCGATCGCCTCCTCGCCGCGTACCTCCACACACTTTCCGGCATGGATCGAGACATTGCCAGATCGGGAGCGCAGGCTCACAGGGCCATCGGCGTCGATGATCCGCTCGTCGACGCCGACCCGTTCGAGGACTGACAAAATCCAGGCTTCGTCGCGCTCGGCGAATACCAGCACCCGATCGCCGGCCTGCGGCCGCAGCAGACATCCGGTGGCCCGGCGCGCCTGCACGGGTCCACGCTCGGCTTGCAACCACCAGCCAGACGCGGTCTCTGATTCTATCCAGGCCGAGAACTGTTCCGGACCGGGTTCGCACTCCACGCGGGAGTCTATCGGCATGCATTCGGCTGTTTTCATGTCTTCCTCGTCATCGTCAAAATTCTCAGACGGCCGGGCGCCAGAGTTCGGCCTCGAGCCGCTCCTTGTCGTCGCCCAGCGTGCGCTTGATGTCAGTGATGTGGGCCCCTTCCCGCTTCGTTCCATGCAGGTTGGCCCGGTACATGGACGCCCCGTCGAAACAGGCGCCGGTAAGATCAGCGCCGGAAAAATCAGCATAGGTCAGCTCGGCGCCGTCGAAGCGAGCGCCGGTGCACCGGGCGGCCATCCAGTTCGTCTGCCAGGCGTGCGCCCCGGACAGCACAGCGTTTTCCAGCGCGGCCTGCTGGAAGATTGCCTGCTGAATGTTGGCACCGGCAAGGTTGGCCTCGTCGAGGCGAGCGGCGACGAAGATCGCATTCGGCGCGTCGACTTCGCGAAGATCTGCGCCGCGAAGATCAGCGTTCTGGAAGTTGCACTGTGCCAGCGAGGCGCCGCGCAACCCGGCACCGGCCAGGTCGGCGCCGGTGAACTGGCTCAGCGTGAAGTCCAGCCCCTCCAGCATCATCCCGGCCAGCCGTGTCTCCACCAATACTGCAAGATAGAATCGGCAGCCCTCGAGTTTCGCCGCAGTCAGGTCCGCCTTGAGCAAAACGATGCGATTGAGCAAAGTGCCGGAAAAGTCCGGGCGAATCAGGTCACCCTCGACGAATGCGGTCTGGTCGATCTTCGCACCGGAAAAACGACAGTCATGGATGGTGCACTGAGCGAATTTCGCGTGCCCGAGCGCGGCTCGCTCGAACCCGGCTCGATGGAGGACGCAATCGACGAATTTTGCGCCGTCCAGCCCGGCCTCGGCGGCGTCCGGTTCGTTTGCCCGGCAGCCATAAAACAGCGCCCGCGCTGCAGACGAACCCGCCATCGCGGCCGAATCGAACACGCATTCGGTAAAAATGCATTCATCCAGACAGGCGCCGGTCAGGTCAACGCCGGTGAAATCGACGTTCTGGAATACACCACCGCCCAGTTGAACGCCAGCAAGCCGTGCACCCGCCAGCGACTGACCAGTGATGATTTCCATCTCGGCGACCGCTTGCTCGAGCCGGTCTGTCGGAATATTGGTATTCATCGCTAGGCTTCTCCCGCATCGCGACGGAATTTGCGTGGATAGGTACGCATGCGGTTGGTCAGCGCGTCATCGAAATCGGTCTCACGCACCACATGCACCCGGGCCAGATCAGCCGCAAACAGATTGGCCCCGCGCAGCGAGGACGAACGCAGGTCTGCGCGTTCCAGTGATGCCTGCATTAAGTTGGCGCCTGACAGGTCCGCTTGTCGAAGGTCGGCAGTGACGAACTGCGCACCGATCCCGCGCGCGCGATGGAAAATCGCCCGTTCGGCCACGGCGGCGCTGAGGTCTGCCCCGCTCAGATCGGCTTCGGCGAAGCACGCATCGGCCAGTCCGGCGCCCCGCAGATTCGCAAGCTGCAGGTTCGCACCGGAAAAGTCCGCGCCTGAAAAGTCGCAGTTCTCTACCATTCGGATATTGCCGAGCTCGGCACCGACGAACCGGCACTCGACCCCTCGACAACCCACCAGCACCGCCCCGGTCAACGCGGCACCGCTGAAATCGCAGCCCTCCAGCGTCAGTTTCAGGAGCCGCGCGCCGGACAGGTCGGCGCCGGAAAAGTCCACTCCGCTCAGCGACTGGTCGAGGAACAGCACCCGGCCGAGTCGACATAACCGTAGCCCAACCTCGTCGAGCAACGACCGCGATAAATCCGGATCGGTAAACGTGCATGAATCGAGTTTGGCGTGCCCAAGGTCAGTCTTGTGAAAGATCGCATTCGAGAAGTCGGCATCGATGGCGGCGACGTCACGCAACCGGGCCTGCCCGAGATTTGCCGCATGCAGACGTGCGCCGTCAAGCCGCGCCCCGGTCAAATCCGCGTTGGCCAGTACCGCGTTGTCGAGCTGGGCACCGGCAAGGTTGGCGCGCGAAAGGTCGGCGGATTCGGCAAAGACCCCGCGCAGATCGGCACCTGAGAAGTCCATCTCTGACAGATCGGCACCGGTCAGATCGCGGGCATCGAGCGATTTTCCGGCAGAAATATCGTCCAGAAGCGATTGCCGAAGCGAGTCATCGCGAGCCGCACGTGGGGCGGGCGTCTGGAAATGCGCTCCACGCCGGTAAAAATCCACAAACGCCTTTTCCGCAGAATCCAGGAGTTGCGACATTTCTTCGCCGAGTAGTGCCTCGTCCATTACCTTCCCGTCGAATGATTCGTTGCGCATTCCGTCGATTCCCGCCCGGATCTCGCGCCTGTATTCTTCGGCTGAAAAATCCGGTGGGCCGACGATCGGCCCTATGGGCTTGATGTCGGCATCGGGGAAATCCGCGCGCAACTGCTCGATAGCCTCGGTCAACTGCTGCTCGCCCTCGGACTTGCGCTGCTCCAGTTCGGCATGGCTCTTCTTCTGCTCGCGCTTGAGCCGGTCAAGCAGCTCTGGCACATCGCCCAGCGACAGCGATGAAAGATCATCGGGGTCAATCCCGAGATCGGGTTGCTCGACTTCCGGCGGCGTGACACCAAACTCAGCCATGCCTTCGGCTATTTGATTCTCGGCATCGGCCAGCACCTTGCGAGCGTGCCGGCGGCTGTTTCGATAACGGATGCTTTCGGGAAAATCACGATAGAGCTGGTCGGCATCCAGCGAACCGGGCCGGTCCAGGTCGGGCGGCACCAGATCCGCGTCATTGAGCTTTTCAAGTGCCCCGCCTTTCGGATCCAGCCGGCGTGCCAGCGCGTTGCTGTAATGCGACAGCGATCTGGACTCGCCCAGCGTCTCCGCAGCGATCATCAGTTCACCGATGTCGCCGGCGTCGGGCTGCTTGACTTCGGCACTTGCATGGAACACCAGAGCCGCATACCCGTCATTCGGGAAGAACCAGACCGTTGTCAGCGCAGTGACAATATCTTCGATTTCTTCGACAGCGCGCCGGCGCACCAGACAGCGCGCCTGAATTGCCGGCAGCTTGCCTTCCTGCACCCGCGCTTCAGGGTGCAGGCCCTGAAACCGAAACTGCTCGTCGCCACGAAACGGTTTGCGGGCGGCCTGTCCAGGCGGGGCTATGCTGAAATACGCCCAGTCGATGTCAGGGGCGAATTCCGGATAATGTTTTTCCAACCACGTGCGGCCGTAGGTGCCGGCTTTGTCTCGACGCTGCGGCCAATTTGCGTCGATCGGCCCGAAGCCCGCCGGCTCCGGGCTGCTACCAGGCAGTGCCGAGCCGCCGCCGTCGGGCAATACAATGTTCGGCATCGGCGTGGCCTTGCGTCCGTCGGAAAGGACCACATCGGCAATTCCCTTGCCGAGCGGATTGGTCGCGAATCCTTCTCCGCCGTAAGCGTTCTCCCAGTTCAGTGGCATCGATTCAAACGGCTCGGGCCCGATAACCCCGTCGCGCGTCAGCAGCCGGTTGCCGAATACGTTGAGCGACTTGTCGAGCCCACCCAGTTGCGCGCGAACCCGGCATCGCGTCGATTCGGATTCGGGATCTGGCCAGGCCGAACCGGTCACCAGAAACTCG
>DATFJJ010000263.1:0-2869 GCA_035269245.1 Wenzhouxiangellaceae bacterium
GCTCGACGTCGTCAACGTAGCGGTGATGAATGCGGTGGCGCGCGGCCCACACATAGATGCTGTTCTGCAGCGCCATGCCGCCGAACAGCGCCAGCGCCAGGCGAACCGGCCAGCGCGCCTTGAAGGTGCGGTGAGACCACATCCGATGGTAGCCGGTGGTGATGCTCATGCCGCCCAGCATCAGCAGGACCGCGAACGCGATCCAGGCAACGCCGCTGTAGCCGTGAAACACGCCCCACAGCGGAACCGCGGTCACGGCGAGCACGTTGAACAAGGCGAAGAAGAATGTGTTGCCCCAGAGCAGGGCTGGCTTCGAATCGTTTTTCATATATTGAGATGGCCCGGTCGGGGCGGTGCCGGAGGCCGCGTCAGTCGCGGCCGAAAAAACGGATGGAAAGCGGATACGACCACACTTCCCCGTCATTAGCTTTGATGGCGCCGATGATCGGGAAAATCAAGGCCAGCAGGCCCAGCACCCAGATCAGGATGAAGCCGATCAGAATCAGCATCAGCAAGAAACAGATCACCGCGTAGATGATGGCGCTGAGCAGCCAGTTGACGACCACGTGCCAGTGAGGCTCCAGCCCCGGCACGTCGTCCTTTTTGACCAGGTAGATCACGACCGGCACCACCAGCCCGCCGAACGGGATGATGAGACCCGCCAGCAGCGACAGATGCAGCAGGGTCGCCCACAGTCGCAATTCCTTTTCGGCTTCGGGCGAAGTTTGCGGGGATTCGATCGGGTCGTATTCGCTCATGACTTGGCTACCTTGTCGTCGCGACGCTGATGTTGTCAATACCGATAATGTTGGCCGCATCCAGCACCGTGACCAGGGAATTGGTGTTGGCATCCGGGTGCGAGGCGATGATCAGCGGCGCCTTGGGCTGTTGCGCGCGCTCGCGCTCGAGATTGGCGCGCACCGCATTGTCGCTTACCTCGCGCTTGTTGACCGTGATCTGACTCAGCGAGTCGATCTCGACCAGGATCTGGCCGACGTCTTGCTCGACCTGCTGCTTGTCGCTTTGTTGCGGCCGCGAGATATCCAGACCCTTTTCGCGGACGAAGGAGGTGGTCACGATGAAGAAAATCAGCATGATGAAAACCACGTCGAGCATCGGCGTGATGTTGATTTCGGCTTCGTCTTCCAGGCGATGGCGTCTGCGCATTATCGGTCAATCGGTCCAGTAATCATTCCGAACCCAAGAGAATACCGCAGCCGCAGCCCCAGTGCCACCCCATCGATTCTTCCTCATGCCGCCACTTATCGTCAGGCGCTACCGGTTTCCTTTTTCCTGACTAGCGTCGTGTCTCAGTACTATGCTCAGGCCAATGGAAACTTCGCGCACAGAGTCCCTGGATCCCGGATCAAGTCCGGGACGACAACAAAGTGGGATCTCCGGGCGTGTCGCCCCGGCCTTGATCCGGGGCCCAGTGGCTTGCTCGGCAGGCGATGACACAGCACAAAACCTCTACTGACACACGACGCTAGTCAGGTTCTTTTTTGGCCGGCCTTTTCCAGCCCGGTATCGAGCGCGGGCGCGCCCGGGCGACCGTCAGCGCGTCGGCGGGCGCCTCGCCGGTCACCACGCTGCCGGCTCCGACAGTGGCCCGATCGCCGATCGTCACCGGCGCTACAAGCGCCGAATTCGAACCGATGAAGGCATCTTCGCCGATCGTCGTGCGGTGTTTGTTGGCGCCATCGTAATTGCAGGTGATGGTACCGGCACCCAGGTTGGCGCGCGCGCCGATTTCGGCGTCTCCGGCGTAGCTGAGATGGTTGGCCTTGGCGCCCTCGCCGAATACCGCGTTCTTGGTCTCGACGAAGTTGCCGATGCGCACCCCGGCGGCCAGCACGGTGCCGGGCCTGAGCCGGGCAAACGGTCCCACGGTGCAGGCGCCGGTGGTCCGAGCGCCATCGACGACGCAGTATGGTTCCAGTCGAGTACCCGCGGCCAGCCGGGCGTCGCGGACCACACAACCCACGCCCACGACCACCCCGTCGGACAGAGACACGTTGCCTTCCAGCACCACACCGGGTTCGACGACCACGTCGCGACCGGCCGAAACGCGACCGCGAACCTGCACCGAGCCGGGATCGGGCATGCGCACGCCGGCGTCCATCAGTTCACCGCGTGCGCGACGCTGCAACGCGGATTCCAGGTCGGCCAGCTGGCGCATGTTGTTCGCGCCCAGCGTTTCTTCGGGATCGTTGCAGCACATCGCCGCCACGGGGGTGCCGTCGCCGGCGGCCAGGCCGATGCAATCGGTCAGGTAATACTCGCTCTGGGCGTTGTCGTTGCCGACGCGGGCCAGCCAATCGGCCAGCCGGCCGGCGTCGGCGGCCAATACGCCGCTGTTCACCTCGGTAATGCGGGCCTCGGCCTCGCTGGCATCGCGCTGCTCGCGAATGCCGACGACCCGGCCGTCGGCCTCTCGCAGGATGCGCCCGTAGCCGTGCGGATCGGACGCCTGAAAACTGAGCACCGCCAGCGGCGCATCGAGCGCTGCGAATGCGGTCAGCGTCGCGCTGCGCACCAGCGGCATATCACCCGGCAGCACGATCACGCGGGCCGACTCCGGAATATCGCCCATGGCCTGCTGCACCGCGTGTCCGGTCCCGAGGAGCTCTCGCTGAGCCACGCTTGCGAGCCGGGCGTCGTCGAACGACTCGAGCATTGCCGAGACCTGGCCGGCGCCGTGGCCGATGACCACGTGCACCCGCGCCGGATTCAATGCGAGCGCGGCCGACAAGAGATGCGCCAGCATGGGCCGGCCGGCGATCGGCTGGAGAACCTTGGGCAGGCTGGAATTCATTCGCTTGCCTTCGCCCGCGGCCAGTACGACCAGGTGCAGGGGCTTGTCTTTCAT
>DATFJJ010000264.1:0-3413 GCA_035269245.1 Wenzhouxiangellaceae bacterium
CTACTGTCAGGACACGCTGGCCTCGATGACCGAACGCGCGCAGACCGATCTTCAACGGGGCCGACCGGATGATGACAGCATCCTGACCGATCAATACGGACCGCTGTGGTACCGGGGACTGGCGGGCGTGGCACCCGAGGCGCCGTCCGAGACCGTGGACAGAATTCTGAGCAATCATGAGGCCGCACATATCGTCATCGGCCACACGCCGACCGGCGGCTTCATCTGGCCGCGCTACGGAGGTCGGGTCGTGCAGATCGATACGGGAATCGGTAGCGCATACGGCGGCCATATCGCTTACCTGGAGATTACGCCCGAGGGCTTGTTCGCGGGCTACCAGCTGGAGAAGATCGAACTGCCCGCCGATGAAGCCGAACTTGAAGGCTATCTGGAAAAGCTGACCGGCTTGCTGCCGGACAACGATGCGGTTCGCAAAAAGCTCGAGGCTGTGCGAGCACGGGCGCTCACCGGGAACGGGGTGGATGCGGTGGAAAAGACGAAAACCGACGCGGCCGGCCAGGCCCGGGCCGATGCCAGGCAAACCGCAAGCATGAATGCAGTCCCTATTTGCGGCACGCGTTTGTAATCGCGCGCTCGAACGATCTGGGGTCTTCCAGGACGTCGAAAAAGTTTCCCAGATACCTGATCGCACCCGACCGATTGCGCGGCCGCAGTCGTGGCTCGCCCTCGACAATCGCTTCTATGGCGTCCCTTTTTTCAAGAAACTCCGCGCGAGCCGATTCAAGCGTGGCGTTGTGCAGGCAAAATCCCCGGAAAAGCCGTTGACGGACGTTCGAGATCCGAAGCCCTTCGTTCGGCACCGCGTATTGCGCGTCGACCAGCCCCGACGAGTCGAAGTCGTAAGGAAGCGCGTAAAGCGGCTTGCCCGATTCGGGCCCTACAAGTTTGGCGTTGTGGCAACAGTCATCCCCGGCCGGACCGCCGAGCGACGACCAGTCTTCGTTACCGATCAGGTATTGAAACAACGCGAACCGGCTGCTTTCCAGCGGATCGAGGCGTTCCGGGCGGATTTCGACCAGGTCGTACTTGTCCAGATCGTTGCGGTCGGCCACCAGCTTGTCGTCCTCGATCAGGAAAGCGAAACGCGGGCCGTCATTCTTGTCCCGATCCACGTCGTGGTAGGTGACGGACAGCGGACGAACGCGGAAGCTTCGCTCGGTGATCAGATTGTAGATCGGATAGGCGAGCATCTCCAGGACGTAATATTGCTCCCACCTGCTGCCGTTGTTGCAGTGCGTCACCATCTTGATCGACTTGTTTCCGTCGAACAGCGTTCCTTCGACGTCATCCTTGTCGAACCTCAGTCGAATCGGAGGGAACCTGCATACCCGCTGGCGCGTCTTGCCGCGACGCTCCACGGTCAACGCTACGCTCCGGCGCGCGCCTGAATCGTCGACGTAGTGCAGCATTGCCGGATAAGGATCCTGGTTGTCGCGGTCCCGAACGATTTCCCGCCACGGCGCGCTGAGCGTCAGCTCGACTTCGTCGCCCGTTTCGAACAGCGCCACCGCGTCGCCGGCGTACGCATCCGATACGGCGAGCATCGCAACCATGCCTGCAGCGAAGATGACGCCGGCCGTTGCCGGGGCGCTGCCAGCGAGCCCTGAACGAGGCAGGTCAGGAGTCTGCATTATCGGGTGCCGCAGCCTGTTGTTCGGCCTCCTTGCGCTTTTGCTTTTCGGCCTTTCGTCGCGCGACGAAGTCCGGCTCCAGACCGTCGCCGAAGCAGGATACATAAAGGGTTGCATAGCTGAAGAACATCGTCAGAATGGCGGCGACTTCCAGCGCAGCAACGCCTGCGGCGATGCCCGTACCGATCGCAACCAGGATGAACAACGCATCGAAGGTGTCCTGCAAGGCCCGCCTGAACTGGACCCCTGCGACGATCCCGGCAAGACTGAACGCCAGGGCCAGGCTGTGCTGGACGATGAGCACGATAGCGGCCACCACGCCAGGCAGAATCAGCGTCGTCTCGTCGAGCGAATGGTCGTGGATACCGGATCGATGGATGCCCTTGTGTACCCAGGAAACGGGGAGCATCACGAGCCATGTGCCTATCAGGGTAATCATGAGCTGACGAGCGTATCCGAGACTATCGAGGTCCTCGCCGGCCCGTAGAACGGTACTGATGATCTCGCCGTCCGGACGCATGGTCTCACGCTGACCGGTATCGATGCTTATTTCACCGCCCTCGGCAAGATCGCTGACGCCCCCAACCGGCAGCCAGTCGACAAACGAAGGAAAGATCGAGACCAGGGCGAGCAACAGCACGCCCAGTGACAGATGGTAAAGCAGCAGTTTTCGAAGCAGCCTGAAACCGGCGCGTCGAATGTCGGCTTCGGAAGACAAGAACGACGAATCACGTTCCGAGCCGGAGTTTTCACTGGATTCTTGCAAGTTTCTTCCCTCAAAGCGCAGCTGCCCGCATTGATCAGCATTCAGCAATCATGGTTTCATCATACGCCCGCGGCGACCGTCGCCGCAAACAACCATGATCGAGCAGACCGGGCAAAGGCGGGTGCAAGCGAACAACGACTTGCGGAACCTCTGCTCGAACATGACGAATCCGACAAAACTATGGCGCCAGGAAGACCTCGCCGCCTTTCATCACGAACCGGACGTTTTCGACTGTACGTATGTCTTCGAGTGGGTTACCGTCCACTGCAACCAGGTCTGCCAGCAACCCGGGCCCGATCCGGCCGCGGTCGTCGACGCCGAGAAGGTCCGCGGCATCGATGGTTGCAGTGCGCAGCGCGTGCAGCGGCGTCATCCCGCGTCGCACCATCGCATTGAATTCGAGCCGTGCGTCTCGATGCGGCATCACGCCGGCGTCGCTGCCCAGCGCGATGTTGATGCCGCTTTCGAGCGCCAGTTCGAAGCTGCGTTCGACGTAAGGCGCCAGGAACTCGCTTTTCTCTACCGTCCATTGCGGGGTTTCCGGCGGCAGCGGCACGTCGTTCAGGTGAATCGTTGGAACGTAAAAGGTTCCGCGCGCTTTCATTTCGCCCACGATCTCCGGGGTCAGCATCGAACCGTGCTCGATCGAGGCCACGCCGGCCTTGACCGCGGCCAGGATGCCCTGGCTGCCGTGGGCGTGCGCCATCACCTTGAGGCCGTGCCGGTTCGCCTCCTCGACGATCACTCGAAGTTCTTCGTCGGAGTACTGCTGGGCGCCGGGGCTGTCGCCCTTGGAGAATACGCCGGCGGTCGCGCATACCTTGATGACCTTGACCCCGTGCTTGGCCTGGTAGCGGACGGCCTCGAGAATCTCGGCCCGGCCGTTGGCGATGCCCTGCTTCGGGCCCAGCTCCATGATGCCCGGCGCGAAGCCGGTCACGTCGCAGTGACCGCCGGTGATCGAAAGATAATGACCCGCCGGAAAGATTCGCGGG
>DATFJJ010000265.1:0-3569 GCA_035269245.1 Wenzhouxiangellaceae bacterium
CTGGCCGGATCCGCACGAGCTGCACGACTTCATCCAGAAGACCGTCACCGAGGAAAGCTTCGAGCGCAACTACGCCAGCGTGTTCGAAGGTGACGAGCGCTGGAAGTCGATGGACACGCCGACCGGCGAGATGTTCGCCTGGTCCGACGATTCGACCTACGTCCAGAACCCGCCCTACTTCGAAGGCATGACCATGGACCTGCCGGAGATCGGCGCGATCACCGGCGCCCGCTGCCTGGCGAAACTCGGCGACTCGGTCACCACCGACCACATCTCGCCGGCCGGCGCGATCAAGCCGGATTCCCCGGCCGGTCATTACCTGCAGGAGCACGGCGTCTCGCCGGTCGACTTCAACAGCTACGGATCGCGCCGCGGCAACCACGAAGTCATGATGCGCGGCACCTTCGCCAACGTGCGCATCAAGAACGAGATGGCCGAAGGCACCGAGGGCGGCTTCACCACCCACGTGCCGTCCGGCGAAGTCATGCCGATCTACGATGCAGCCATGAAGTACAAGGACGATGGCACTCCGCTGATCGTGATCGGCGGCAAGGAATACGGCACCGGCTCGTCGCGTGACTGGGCCGCCAAGGGCACCATCCTGCTCGGTGTCCAGGCCGTGATCACCGAGTCCTTCGAGCGCATCCACCGGTCGAACCTGGTCGGCATGGGCGTGCTGCCGCTGAACTTCATGGAGGGCGAGTCTCGTGAAACCCTGGGCCTGACCGGGTTCGAGACCTACGCCATCGAAGACCTGGACATCGGCAACTCCAGCGAGGCCACCGTCATCGCGACCGACGACGACGGCAAGGAAACGAAGTTCAAGGTCCGCGTGCGGCTGGACACCCCGAAGGAAGTCCAGTACTACAAGCACGGCGGCATCCTGCACTACGTCCTGCGCCAGCTGGCTGGCACCGATCCGGCCGACGCCAAGAGCGAAGCGGCCTGATCGATCGCTTGACGTTCATCCATCGGCACCGGACTCTGCCCGGTGGCCGCACCGCAAACGGCCCGCTCGACGCGGGCCGTTTCGATATCCGGACGGCGCACGCATCCGGCACGCTCCTACCGTCGAACGCTCAATGGCCCTGCCGGTCGTGCCTTCGGGGCGTGTTCGACCCCTCCTTCGCACCTGCTTCGTTCGGGCCGCGCCGCTTCCCGGCAATCCATGTATGCCGAACCAGGCGGAGCACGAGGAACGCGAGCAGAGCGAGAATCGCGAACCCCAGCATTGCACCGAACAAACTGAAAACAGAACCTTCCATACCAGCACCTCTGCCCTCGTATCCACAACGTGATGACGAGGCCAACGCGCTGACGCAAGCATCCCCGGCGGCTCGCCGTTGGAACACGTTGCCCGAGCCGGAGCTGCCGGGGCGTCAAGACACCTGGCCTACGAAATCCAGGATCTCGATACACGAAGAGTACCGAACGGAATTTCCGGATACGTCAGTGACGTTCTGAAACTCCTGTAGGAAATCGACCCATTGGTTATCAAAGTATGGGTGTCTGGGTTCTCTTCGCTCCAGGTTCGGCGAAAACGCTGTTCTGCGACCCGAAACGCCTCATGCAGCCTCGAAGCGAGGCAATTTCATGGATTTTCGAATGCTCGAAGGCGCCGATCCTCGGTGACAGTCGAATGATCTTCGACTCTTGATGGATGGGTGTCCGGGTTGTCCGTGAGGGTTGTCCGTGATCGCCGACAGATCGTCGGTTCTTAGTGGATGGGTGTCCAGGCTGTCCTCGGATGGGTGTCCAGGCTGTCCTCGTAAGTGCGTAAAGGTAGGTGTCGCTTGACGATCGTCGGCAGGACGAAAAGCGGCGGGCTCTCGTTTCCATTCGAAAGCGTGACTAAGCAACGCGCAACGCTGCAGCGGAATTGCTGCGGCGTGCGTGTTCGCGGTCGACAGGCGTCAGTAGCCTGCCAGGTCGCAGATTTCCGGATACATCGAGCAGAAACTCGGCGGAGGTGGCGTTCCGCCGCTCCCGGGGCCGGGGATGTTGCAGCAGTCGCCACAGGAACAGCAGGTCGCGGGGCCACTGGAAACGCAGCAGGAACCGGTTTCGCCTCCGCTGCAGTTGAGTGAGCAGCATTCTTGATTCTGAATCTGGCTAGCGGTGCCGGACGAGTCGAGCGCTTCCCTGGCACAGATGCGGCCTGTTTCCTGGAAGGCCTCGAGCTGTGCAGGGTCCAGGTGTGCCTGCCGGACGGCAACCACGTCGATCAACAGGGTGATCGATTCCGTCGAGCCTGACGGGCCGGGTAGATCGAAACTGATCATGTCGGGCGCCATGATCGTCGCCCCCGGGTCGGCGAGGGTCCGGATCGCACCGTCGGTATCCTGGAATTCGACGATGGCGAAGACTGAAACTCTCTGCTTTCCAGGCTCCGTACGCGTGACGGAATCGCCCGCCTTTTCGGCGGTCATCGTATAGATGAGTCGGCCACCGCCTTTCGTCGGAATGCCGAAGGACGCCGTTTCACCGGCAGGCAGGCGTGCCCCTGCCGGAGGGAGTTCCGTGCCGCCGAAATGTCCCGTGACCACGATCTCATAAATGTCGAGTGGAACCGTGGTCGATTCCAATGCCGCAGTCCGAAGATCCATCGCTGCGATAGCAAACGTGCTGCAGATTGCTGCAGCCAGGAATGCACAAATAGTTCTCGAAATGATGTTCATGCAACGCCTCACGAATTCGATGATTGTCAACAAGCCCCAACTCGAAGGTATCGACCGGGATCGGGGACTGTCAAGTCGCTCCGGCAAGACGCGTGGACACGGCAACAACCCGCGGCAACAGCCCCGAACAACAGAACAAAAACCCGCAAAAACCAAAAACCGGGATTTGAACCGCCCCAGGTTCTCCGGAGAGCTCGAAGTGTGAGTCAGGCCGCCATGGCCTGCTCGCCAACAACCCGGACATCCACCCAGTAGGAAATAACCTACACGAATTCGAGAAATTCGTCCGATGCCAGACTGCTACCTTCTGACCTAGAGTGACCGTGCACTCGCTCCGGAAGACACCGATGCCCGAACCTCGCGGTCGCGTCGTCTCGCTCGATGCCACGCCGCATTACCACGTCGTCAGTCGCTGCGTGCGGCGGCAGTTCCTGTGCGGCTTTGATCGCGAGACCGGCCGGGACTGCTCACACCGGCGGGACTGGATCCGGGAGCGGATCTTCGAGGCAGCTCCGCGACCGTGCCACCCACGGTGCCGTGCAGGCCCCTCTTGAGTGCATAGCCTTCTGCATTCAACTGGCTCCCTAGAAAATCGCCAGAGAAGTTCGATTCCAGCCCCTGACCGATGCCGAAGGACACCGCCGCCGTAAACGCCGCCGTGGCCGTCCCATCCCACGTGCCTGAATTGACGGCTCCTGAGGCCGCGCCTCGATCTCCGCATACGACCGCTCCCGCCCTGAACGTCTACAGAAAGCGGCCCGCATCGAGCGGGCCGTTTTCCGTTCAGTGTGAGGTTGCGATCAACCATCGAGCCTCGGCAACCGCCCCGGCGTCCACGGCGCCTTGCCGGCCAGTTCGCTCTCCAGGGCGCTGAGGGCGGCATCGGCGGAC
>DATFJJ010000266.1:0-3417 GCA_035269245.1 Wenzhouxiangellaceae bacterium
CAACAGCTTCCTGGATTCGGTGCCGGTCGTCGCGATCACCGGCCAGGTCGCCAGCCCGCTGATGGGCACCGACGCCTTCCAGGAAGTCGACGTGTTCGGCATCACCATGCCGATCGTCAAGCACAGCTACATCATCCGCTCGACCGCCGACATTCCACACGTCATGGCCGAGGCCTTTCACCTGGCGGGTGAAGGGCGCCCCGGTCCGGTGCTTATCGACGTGCCCAAGGACATCACGGTCGAGCGGGTCGATGACGCCATCCCCCTGCCGGAATTCATCCACGAGAAGCCGCCGGCGCCGCCGACCATTGCGCTGGTCTCCGAGGTCATGGCCGCTGCTCGCAAGCCACTGTTCTATCTGGGCGGTGGTGTCGAGATCGCCTTTGCAGAAGACCAGGTGCGCGCGCTGGTCGACAAGACCGGCTTTCCGTGTGTCAGCACGCTGAAAGGCCTGGGTTCGGTCCCCACGGACCAGCCGCGATTCCTGGGCATGCTGGGGATGCACGGCAAGAAGGCCGCCAACCTTGCGATTCAGGAAGCCGATCTGCTGATCGCCTGCGGCGCGCGCTTCGACGATCGTGCCACCGGCAAGCTCGACGAGTTCGCGCCCAATGCAAGAGTCATCCACATGGATTGCGACCCGGCCGAAATCGGCAAGCTCAGACGCGCCGACATCGCCGTGACCGGCGACCTCGTTACCAACCTCCATGCGCTGGTCGAGCAATTCAGTGCGACCGATGCAGATCGCATCTCACCCTGGCTTGACCACTGCGACGAACTGTGCCGCGAGCACGATTGGGACTATGACGCGCCCGGCGAGAAGATCTACGCCCCCAAGCTGCTCAAGGACATGTCGGAAATGGCCGGCGACCGGCTGATAGTGGCTTGCGACGTGGGCCAGCACCAGATGTGGGTCGCCCAGCACTGCCGCTTTCGCCATCCGCGCACCCACCTGACCTCGGGTGGTCTGGGCACCATGGGCTACGGCCTGCCGGCGGGCATCGGCGCGAAGCTGGCCAGCCCCGACGACCTGGTGGTGGTCGTGTCCGGCGACGGCTCGATCATGATGAACATCCAGGAACTGGCCACCCTGAATCGCTACGACATCGATGTCCGGATCATCCTGCTGGACAACGCTTCACTGGGCATGGTTCGCCAGTGGCAGGAGCTGTTCTTCGAAGGCAATTACAGCGAAATCGACCTTTCCGACAACCCCGACTTCGCTGCTCTGGCACGTGTTTTCGGCCTTGCCGCGCGCACCATCACGCTGCGATCCGAAGTCGATGCCGGCCTCGACTGGCTGTTGAACACCGACGGCCCGGCACTGCTGCATGTCCATATCGATCCACGCGCCAACGTCTGGCCACTGGTGCCACCGGGAAAAAACAACGCAAACATGATGGAAGGAGAACAAGCATG
Source organism: Wenzhouxiangellaceae bacterium (assembly GCA_035269245.1). Classification (GTDB taxonomy): domain Bacteria; phylum Pseudomonadota; class Gammaproteobacteria; order Xanthomonadales; family Wenzhouxiangellaceae. The sequence continues at coordinate 1,420 of DATFJJ010000266.1, forward strand.
AGCGACCAATCCAATACCCAATCCGAGGCTCGACCCAATACCCGGTTCGATATCCGGCTGAACGCCAGCGAAGGCGCGTTGGTTCGCACCCTCGGCCTGATCCAGCGACGTGGCTTCACGGTCGGCGCACTCGATATGCGAACCCGCGCCGGTCAGCTCCGCGTGCGGCTGGAGCTGGCACCGTGCGAGCGCTGCCCCGAAATCCTGGCGCGCCAGATCATGAGACTGCACGATGTCGCCGCCGTAGCCCGGCTGAAAGACCGGACCGGTCCTCGCCCGAGGCCGCAGCTCGGCCGCGCGCTGGCCGGCCTGTTCACGATCCGGCCGCGTGCCGCGGTCGACGGGGCCGAGGCATGAGCGAGCGCGTCGCCATCTTCGATACCACGCTGCGCGACGGTGAGCAATCGCCCGGTTGCAGCATGAGCGTGGCTCAAAAACTGCGTCTGGCGCGAAGCCTTGCCGAGCTCGGCGTCGATGTCATCGAGGCTGGTTTCGCCGCGGCGTCGCAGCAGGATTTCGACGCCGTCAAGCAGGTTGCCGAACTCGTCGGCGGCACCCGGATCTGTGCGCTGGCGCGTTGCAATCCCGGGGATATCGATCTTGCCGCCCGCGCCCTGGCACCGGCCGAGAGCAGCCGGATCCATGTATTCATCGCCACCAGTCCGATCCACCGCGAGCACAAGCTGGGCCTGACCAGGGCCGAAGTCATCGCACGTGCCGTCGATGGCGTCAGGCGGGCGCGCGAGCACTGCGATGACGTCGAGTTTTCGGCAGAGGACGCGATCCGCACCGAGCCGGAATTCCTGGATGAAGTCATGGCTGCAGTGATCGAGGCCGGTGCAGGCACCATCAACGTACCCGATACGGTCGGCTACACCACCCCGGAAGAAATGCATGCATGCATCCGCCGGCTGCGCAGCAATGTACACGGCATCGACCGGGTGGTGATCTCGGCCCACTGTCACAACGACCTCGGGCTGGCTGTCGCCAACAGCCTGGCCGCGGTAAGCGCCGGCGCCCGCCAGGTCGAATGCACGATCAGCGGCATTGGCGAGCGCGCCGGCAATGCCGCGCTGGAAGAAGTGGTCATGGCGCTGAAAACCCGCAACGACCTGTTCGACCTGGAGACCGCCATCGACACGCGCAAGCTTTACCCGGTATCGCGCCAGCTGGCCGCGGTGATCGGCAGCTTCGTGCCGCGCAACAAGGCGATCATCGGCGACAACGCCTTCGCGCACGAAGCCGGCATACACCAGCACGGCATGCTGGCCCACCGCGAGACCTACGAAATCATGCGTCCGGAAGATGTCGGCATCAGTCGATCGACGCTGGTGCTGGGCAAGCATTCCGGTCGCCATGCCCTGGCCGATCGCGTGCGAGAACTCGGCTTCAGCGTCAGCGACACCGAACTGGAGCGCCTGTTCGGCCGCTTCAAGCAGCTGGCCGATCGCAAGCGCCAGGTATTCGACGCCGATATCGAGGCACTGGTGGTCGGCGAGGGCAGCGATTCTGCCGGGCCGTGGACACTTGAGCATTTCCACGCCACCAGCGGCCTCGGCGAGCAGCAGCTGGCCAGTGCCGCGGTGGTCGTCAGCGGTCCGGACAGCGTCAAGCACCGCGAAGCGGCGACCGGCGATGGCCCGGTCGATGCCGCCTTCAAGGCGCTGGCGCGCGCGACCGGGATCGCCTTCGAGCTGGAAGGCATGCGGCTACGCTCGATCACCGAGGGCGAGGATGCCCAGGCCGAGGTGGAAGTGCGTGCGCGTATCGAGCGTGCCGACTACACCGGGCGGGGCGTGGCCACCGACATCGTCGCCGCCTGCGTCCGGGCCTTCGTCGAAATTCTCAATCGCGCCGCCCGCAACGCCGGCCCGGCCGAGAAGGTGACGGCACCGGTAGCAGAAATCCGAACTTCCCACTGATCCAGAGGACTCCAGCACATGGCAATTCAGGAAAGCAGATACATCTGGCAGAACGGCCGCCTCAAACCGTGGGGCG
>DATFJJ010000267.1:0-6103 GCA_035269245.1 Wenzhouxiangellaceae bacterium
CCGGCAAGACGGTGCTGACCCTGCAGGCGCTGGTGTACGGCGCGCGCGAGCTTGGCGAGCCCGGCATCTTCGTGGCGTTCGAGGAAACCGCGGCCCGGCTGCAGGCGAACGCGGCCGGCTTCGGCTGGAATCTGCCCGAGCTGCAGGATCAGCACCTGTTCTTCCTCGATGCTCAGCCGCAGCCGGAATGGGTCCAGTCCGGACAGTTCGATCTTGACGGTCTGCTGGCCGGGCTGGACCAGCGGGTCAAGGAGATGGGCGCGCGCCGGATCGCCTTCGACGCGATCGACGTCGTGCTGGCGCTGATGGACGACCGGCGCGCGATTCAGCAGCAGGTTCACCTGCTCCACAACTGGCTGGCCGAACGCCAGCTCACGGCCTTGCTGACCTACAAGCTGGGCGCGTCTTCGCGACTGGCGGCGCAGCTCGAGTTCCTGGAATTCATGGTCGACTGCTCGGTCAAGCTCTCGCACGATCCGATCGATGGCGTGGCTCATCGCAGCCTGCGCGTTGTCAAGTGCCGCGGCACGGCGTTCGAGGAGAATCCGGCGCCCTTCGTGATCGGGCGCAGCGGCCTGCACGTGGCGCTGTCCAGGGGCCACGAATCGCCGTCCCCGCCGGTGTCGACGGAACGGGTGTCCAGCGGCGTCGACGGGCTGGACGAGATGCTGGAAGGCGGCTACTTTCGTGGTGCCGGCATTCTGATCACCGGTGCCCCGGGCACGGCCAAGACCACGCTGGGCGGCGCCTTCGCCCGGGCGGCTTGCGAGCGCGGCGAGCAGACCCTGTTCGTCAGCTTCGATTCACGCGTCGAAGAACTGGTGCGCAACCTCAAATCGGTCGGAATCGATTTGCAGCCGGCTGTCGACGAGGGTCTTCTCGAGATGGTCACTGCGCGGTCGGTGAGCGGCAGCGCGGAAAGTCACCTGATGGGTATCCAGCATGCCACCCTCGAGCATGAGGCACGCTGCCTGGTGATCGACCCGGTGTCGGCGCTGGCCAAGGAAGGCAACCAGCGGTTCGCGCACAGCGTCGTCGAACGGCTGATCGACTGGGCCAAGAACCAGGGCCTGACGCTGGTGTGCTCCAGCCTGATCGACCGCAGCCGTACGGCGCTGGAGGGAACGCCGCTTCAGGTATCGACGATTGCCGATACATGGATCCACGTCGAATATCACGAGCATGCCGGCGAACGCAATCGCGGGCTGTCGATCATCAAGTCCCGCGGTACCGGCCATTCCAACCAGGTCCGTGAAATGCTGCTGGACGACGAGGGCATCAGACTTGCCGATGTTTACACGGCCGGCGGCGAAGTGCTGATGGGCGCGATGCGCTACGAGAAGGAACGCGAACAGCAGGCACGCGACGCCCGGCGCAAGAAGGATCTCGAGCGGCGACGGTTGGAGCTGGATTGGGAAACGGCTGCCCTCGAAGCAAGGCTCGAGGCGGTGTCCCGGGAACTGAAAGCCAAGAAGGCCGAACAGCGGCAGCTCCTGGAAACGGAGGAGGAACAGGCCGGCAAGGCGGAGGAGACGAGCAAACAGGTGCGCAAGATGCGCGGCGGCGATGGCTGAGGCGTTGTCCATCACGCTCTACTACGCCGGGCGCTCGCTCAATTCCGCGCGGGCGCTGAAACAGCTCGAGCGAATCGGCCTCGAACACGGCCTCGATCCGGATGCCGTCGAATACGTCGACGTGTTCGACCAGCCGCAGCGGGCGCTGGACGACCGGGTCATGCTGACGCCGGCCCTGCGAATCGCTTTCGGCGACGAGACTTCGTGGCTCTTCGGCGACCTGAGCGACACCAGGGCACTGCTCGACGTGTTGAAGCGCGCATCGCCGGATCCGGCCTGATGGCAGACCAGGCAGGCCAGCGGGATTCGATGCAGCGGCTTGGCGAATTGATCGCCAAGCTCGACGAGGTGCAGCGCGAGATCCAGGCGCTTACGCAGGACAAGGTCGACGCCGTGGTGTTGCCCGACGGGTTGCCGTTCCTGCTTTCCGGCGCCCAGACGGCGCTCCGCGATCACGAGCAGCAGCAGCGCGAACACGCCGCCCAACTGGCCGGCATCATCGACGCGCTTCCGGCCAAGATGGTTCTGCTCGACGACAGCGGCGAAATCGTCGCCACCAATGCCGCATGGCGCAACGAGCGCCCGGACGGCTCGCCGCTGCCCGTCACCGACAGCGGAGACAACTACCTCGAAATCTGCGACCGGGTCGAAGGGCCGGATGCCGACACCGCTGCGGCCAGCGCGGCCGGCATTCGAGAGGTGCTGGCAGGCGACGGGTCCAGGTTCTCGATGGAGTACGAATGTGGAGCGCCCGGCGGCGATACCCGGTGGTACCGGCTGCTGGCCGCGCCGTTGCCGGCCGATACCGGGCCGCAGGTCGTCGTCATGCACATCGACGTGACGATGGAGCATCGAGCCCGCGTCTACGCGCGCCGGGAAGAGCGGTATTTTCGGCAGCTTTTCGACAGCAGTCCGGTGCCGATGTGGCTTTACGACCGGAAAACGCTGCGCTTCCTGGAGGTCAACCGGGCCGCGATCCGCCAGTACGGCTACTCGAGAAGCCGTTTCCTGGAAATGACCATTCGCGACATCCGTCCGACTGAAGAGGTGACGAGGCTCGATTCGCACCTCGCAAGCGTGCCGCTGGCCGCCCATCACAGCGGTACCTGGAAGCACCGGCGCGCCGACGGCGCGGTCATCGACGTGGAAATCGCTTCCGACGTGCTCGACGTCGAGGAAGGCGATGCGCGCCTGGTCGCGGCCATCGACGTCAGCGAGCGAATGCGCATCCGCCGCAGCAAGGAGGCCGAGTCGCGCGTGCTTTCGGCGATCTCGAATCGGGAGCCGCTGGGCCGGATCCTCGGCCTGGTCGCCGCCGCGCTGGAACAGGCGGCGCCCGGCATGCTCGCCTCGGTTCTTCTGCTGACGCCGGACGGCCGGCGAATCCGGCAGACCGTGGCGCCCAGCCTGTCGCAGGAATTCATGCGCGCCATCGAAGCCATGGATATCGGCCCCGATGCCGACCCGTGCGGCATTGCCATTCATCAAGGCGAGCCCGTGAGCGTCGAAGATATCCGCTCCTCGCCGCTGTGGGCGGGGCTTTCGGACCTGGCCGGGCAGATGGGCCTGCGCGCAGCCTGGTCGCTTCCAATCCTGGATTCCGGCCGGCAGGTCGTCGGCAGCCTTGCCCTGTATTACCGGGAAGCTCGAACGCCGGCGCCGTGGGAGCGCGAACTGGCCGAGTCCTTCGCTTCGCTGGCCGGTCTTGCAGTCGAGCGCCAGCGTCAGGATGAAGCCCTGGAGACCAGCGAGCGGCGACTGCGCAAACTGTTCCGCGAGGCGGCCACCGGTATCGTGGTAGTTACCGAAGCGGGAGATTTCGAGCAGGCCAACGGCGTTTTCGCCCGGTTCGTCGGCTGTGCCGAAAGCGAACTGAGAGCGTTGAATTATCACGACCTGACGCACCCGGCCGATCGTGAAGAAGTGCTTACGGCGATGCGCTCGCTGCTGTCGGGGGCGAGCCAGGCCGAGACGCTGGAACACCGGTTCGTGCCCGTGGGAGGAAGCGAGGCGTGGGGGCGCGTGCGCCTCTCGCCGCAGTCGGGGCACGACGGCCGGCCGTCTCGACTGATTGGCATCATCGAGGACACGACCCTGCGCAAGCACGCCGAATTGCAGCTGGAACGCGCCACTGCGCTTCAGCGGATTGCCGGGCGCATCGGCCGCGTCGGCGGCTGGTCGCTGGATCTCGAAAAGGATCAGGTGTTCTGGTCCCCGGAAATCTTCGACATCCTCGAATGGGGCGACGAGCGAATTCCGCCGCTTTCGGAAACGCTGAATCTTTACCCGTCCGAGGATCGGGTCCGCGTGGAGTCCGCGATCAGGCGCTGCCACGAAGCTGCGATGCCGTTCGATCTCGAGGCGGAAATCGAGACCTTCAATGGTCGCCGGCTGCAGGTGCGCGTGGCCGGCGAGCCCGAATCCGGTCCCGACGGCCCGGTGGCGCGGGTGATCGGCGTGTTCCAGGACATCACTGGACAGAAGCGCGCCGAGGCCCAGCGGGCGGAGTTGGCGAGCCGGCTGGAAAACGTGCTGGAGAACATGTCCGATGCGTTCATGCTCGTCGATGCCGACTGGAACATCACTTACATCAACCGGGCGTGCGAGCGGGAGCTTGCGTCGTCGCGTGACTCGCTGCTGGGACAGACCATCTGGGACGCATTCCCGGAGGCGCGCGAGACCATGATCCGGGAGCAGTACCAGCATGCCGTCGAGACCGGTACGTCGGTGCACTTCGAGTTCTTCTACGCGCCGCTGGACGACTGGTTCGAGATCAATGCCTACCCGTCGCCGGAGGGGCTGGCGATCTACTTCCGCGTGATCACCGAGCAGCGCCGGATGCAGGAACAGTTGCACCAGGCCCAGCGCATGGAGTCGGTCGGCCAGCTGACCGGCGGCATTGCGCACGATTTCAACAATCTGCTGACCGTCATTCTGGGCAACGCGGAACTGCTCGTCGAATACCTCGAGGACTCCGAAGGACTGGAGCCGATTGCCCGAAACATCGGCGAGGCAGCTACGCGGGGCGCCGAACTGACGCGGCGGCTGCTGGCGTTTGCCCGGCGCCAGCCGCTGGAACCGGAGCCCACCGACGTCAACCGGCTGATTCGCGATCTGGAAGAACTGCTTCGGCGGGCGCTGGGCGAACAGTGCGAAATCGAAATCTCTCACGGTGCAGCGTTGTGGCCGGCGATGATCGACGGCAGCCGGTTCGAGAACGCCCTGCTGAATCTCGCCATCAACGCACGCGATGCCATGCCGGATGGCGGGCGGCTGACCATCGAAACGGGCAACGTGCGCATCGACGACGAGTACAGCCGCCACCATCCGGACGTGGTGCCCGGGCAGTACGTACTGGTTGCAGTTTCCGACACCGGCACGGGCATTCCGAAAGAGATGATCGACAAGGTGTTCGAGCCGTTCTTCACGACCAAGGAAAAAGGGCGGGGAACCGGACTCGGTTTGTCCATGGTCTACGGTTTCATCAAGCAGTCCGAGGGCCATGTCCGCGTTTATTCCGAAGCCGGCGAGGGTACGACGGTGCGGCTGTACTTGCCGCGGGCGCCCGTGGAGGCCACCGTGCCCCGGGAACCTGAACTTCATTCAGAAACGAGCCGGGGCGAGACGGTAATGGTCGTGGAAGACGAATCATCGGTGCGAGACCTGGCAGCCGGCGCGCTGGTGCAGCTTGGTTATCGAGTGTGCAGTGCATCCAGCGGACGCGAGGCGCTGGACCTTCTCGAGCAGGACGTCGAATGCGATCTGCTGTTCACCGATGTCGTGATGCCTGGCGGCATGAGCGGACCCGAACTGGCCGAAGCGGCAAAGAAGTTGCGGCCGGGGCTGAAGGTTCTCTACACTTCCGGCTATACGGAGAACGCGATCGTTCATCAGGGGCGCCTGGAGCCCGGCGTGCACTTGCTGAGCAAGCCTTACCGCCGCGACGAACTGGCGCGTCGGGTACGGCGGGTTCTCGACGACGGTTCAACGGCAGAAGGCGGTCACGAAGATGGTTGATGCCCACCCAGCCGCCAGCGGTAGCGGTTTCCGGGCGCGCAGTGTTCACGCGCCAATCGCGGCGCTGCTGTCCGCGCTCCTGCTGGCCGTTTCGGCATTGGCGGAGCCGTCTGATCCCCGCCCCCTCATCGTCTCCGGTTCCGGTTGGATCACCGATGCGCCGACCCGCCTTGCCGCGGCTTCCGGCTTCTTCGAAGACGGCACCGGGCGAGCCATCGTCGTCGAGGTGGCCGAGTCGGGCAAGGCGTCGCTGGAGAAAATGAAAGCCGGCCTGGCCGATTTCTCGCTGATGGCGGGCGTTCCGCTCGCCATGGAGTTGCTTCGCTTGCATGACCAGGGGACACCTCGCCACGAGTGGCCGGTCGTTCTGGCCTCGATCGGGCTTTCGGACTCCACCCATCATTTGATCGCCGGCAGTGGAAGCGGCATCGAACATGCCCAGGATCTCGAGGGGCGCACTCTGGGGTTGCTTCTGGGCAGTTCGGCGCACTATTGCTGGGACCGTTTCGCCG
>DATFJJ010000268.1:0-5333 GCA_035269245.1 Wenzhouxiangellaceae bacterium
AATACCCAGTCGGTGTCGGGGGTATCGGCGGGCGTGTCGGATTCATCGGCCATGCATTCGAATGTGGTGCATCAAACGATCAATGTCAACGGCGGCTGGAAGCGGCGAATCCGCTTGACCTGAATCACCCCGCACGCCAAGCTGGTCGTCCAGAATTCGGGGACGGCCTCGGGCAGGCATGGCCCGAGCGGCAAGCGAACGGTCGCAACAACCGGAGTGGATCGACAATGAACGGCGGCGCAAGAATTGCAAAGGTGCTCCACGACCGCGGCGTGCGCGAGATCTTCACGCTGTGCGGCGGGCACATCTCTCCCATCCTGGTCGAAGCGAAAAAGGCCGGGATTCGCATCACCGACGTGCGCGACGAGGCCACGGCCGTGTTCGCCGCCGACGCCCTGGCCCGGCTGACCGGCATCCCCGGCGTGGCGGCCGTTACCGCAGGCCCGGGGCTGACCAACACCATTACCGCGGTCAAGAACGCGCAGCTCGCGCAGTCGCCTGTATTGATTCTCGGCGGCGCGACCGCCACCGCGCTGAAGAACCGCGGCGCGCTTCAGGACATCGAGCAGATGCCGCTGATGGAGCCGCATGTGAAACATGCCCGGGCCGTGCGCCGGCTGAAGGATCTCGCCCCGGCCGTGACCGACGCGCTGAAAGCGGCCGAGGCCGGCGTGCCCGGCCCGGCATTCGTCGAATGCCCGGTGGACCTGCTTTACGACGAGAAAACCGTAAGAGGCTGGTACGCCGACAGCACGCCCAGGGGCTGGAACCCGGGCGCGCTGGCGATCCGCGCCTACATGAAACTGCACTTGAGAAAAGTCTTTGGCGGCACCCACGAAATGCCTGGCCCGCCCGAGCCGATCGTGCCTTCCGCACCCAGACCGGAAGACATCCAGAAGATCGCCGAACGGATCGCCAAAGCCGAAAAGCCGGTCATGGTCGTCGGCAGCCAGGCGCTGGTGCGCGCCGAACAGGTCGAACTTGTAAAGAACGCCATAGAGCGACTGGGCATCCCGGTGTTCCTGTCCGGCATGGCGCGCGGTCTCCTGGGCGCAAGGCACGAACTGCTTTTCCGGCACAAGCGAAGAGACGCGATCAAGGCCGCCGACCTGGTTGTGCTGGCCGGCGTGCCGTGCGACTTCCGGCTCGACTACGGCAAGCAGATCCGGCGCAAGGCGCGCCTGGTGTCGTTCAACCTGAGCAAGGAGGATCTGAAGCTCAACCGCAAGCCCGACGACGGCCTGGTCGCCGATCCGGGCGCATGTCTCGTCGCACTCGCCGCGCACCTGGAAGAGAACGACAGCGACAGGAGCGCATGGCTGGCCGAGTTACGCGAACGCGACGACGCGCGCGAAGCCGACATCGACCGGCAGGCCTCAACTTCAGGCGAACAAGGCGTCAACCCGCTCTCGCTTTTCCGAAAGCTCGATGACGTCATCGGCGACGACAGCGTGCTGGTCGCCGACGGTGGCGATTTCGTCGCCACTGCCAGCTACACGGTCAAGCCCAGGGGCCCGCTGCGCTGGCTCGATCCCGGTGCGTTCGGCACGCTGGGTGTAGGTGGTGGATTCGCGCTGGGGGCGATGCGCGCCAGGCCGACAAGCCAGGTCTGGATCATTTACGGCGACGGTGCGCTGGGCTACAGCCTGATCGAATTCGATACTTTCGCGCGTCACAGCCTGGCGCCGATTGCCATCGTCGGCAATGACGCCAGCTGGGCGCAGATTGCAAGAGAGCAGGTCAAGCTACTGGGCGACGACACGGCGGTGACGCTGGCGCGCACCGATTACCACGCCGCCGCCGAAGGGCTGGGTGGCAAGGGGCTGGTCATCAAGACCGATGACGAGATCGAGAATGTGCTGGAAGAGGCAAAGCGGCTGGCCGGCGACGGCCATCCGGTGTTGGTGAACGTGCACCTGGCCAAGACGGACTTTCGCGAGGGGTCGCTGTCGATTTAAGAATCCCGGGCCGCCCCGGTTGATGACATGCCGCTTCCCATGTCAGAAACATCAAGGCCGGTTTTTCTGAATCACGGCGCGACCTGCTACCGGTGATTTCATGTTGAGGAAGCAATCAATATGAATACTCCAGCGCATAAGCTGGACCGCCAGGGAACCTCTGAACAACTCTGCGCGGAGCGCGTTTGCCGCATTTCCGGCGATTTCACTCAATAGATTGCGACCAGATCTTTCGTGCTGGCCCTGCTGCCAACAGCGGCTATGACATACTGACTCGCAAACCCGCGCTCTTGCTAATTCAAAACCGAATCCGAGGATCCAGGCGATGCTGAAGGCAGAATACCGAACGCGCGGCCCGGTGCCGCAGGACGTCATCGAAGCGGTGCCTTTCGAGAAGCCGCAGCTTGAAGAAGGCCAGGTTCTGCTGGAGCTGCTGGCCGCGCCGATCAATCCGTCCGACGTGCTTACGTTGACCGGCCAGTACGGCATGTTGCCGCCGCTGCCCGCGATTGGCGGCAACGAGGGTGTCGCCAAAGTCGTCGAGCACGGGCCCGGCGTGGAAGGCCCCGCGATCGGCAAGACCGTGCTGCTGCCCATAGGCATCGGCTCGTGGGCAACGCACATGGTCGCCGAAGCCAAGTCGCTGGTGCCGCTGCCCGATGGGGTTGATCCGGTCCAGCTGTCGATGATTACGGTCAACCCGCCCACCGCCTCGCTGTTGCTGAGCGAGTTCGTCGATCTTGAGGAAGGCGACTGGGTGATCCAGAACGCCGCCAATTCAGGTGTCGGTTCGTACCTGATCGCACTGGCTAAAATGCGCGGCCTGAAGACGGTCAACGTGGTGCGTCGCGAATCGCTTGTGGAACCCTTGCTGGCCGCCGGTGCCGACGTGGTGCTGGTCGACGGGGTTGTAGATGGCAAAAGCCTGGCCGAACGCGTGAAGGCTGCAACCGACGGCGCGGCGATCCGGCTGGGTATCGACGCTGTCGGCGGGGCTGCGACTGCTAGACTGGGCGAGGCGCTGACCGAAGGGGCAACCCTGGTCAACTACGGCGCCATGAGCGGCGAGCCCTGCACGCTTGCGCCTACGGTGATCATCTTCAAGGACGTTACCGTGCGTGGTTTCTGGTTGGCCAAGTGGTTCCGTTCCGCCACGCCGGAGCAACAGAAGGAAGTATTCGGAGAGATCATCGGCCTGGTGGCATCAGGCAAGCTGTCCGCACCGATTCACGCGACATATCCGGTCAAGGACATCAAGGAAGCGGTGGCGGTCGCTGCTGGCGGCGAGCGCAACGGCAAGGTCATCATCGTCAACGACAAGGAAGCCGGCCAAGTCAACAAAATTTGACCAAACTGAGGCGGCCGCGACAGCGCCTCGGCCCGGCCGACCTGCGCGTACGCTTGGTGTTGACGTCGATCGCGGTATTGTTTAGATATGACCAGCAAAAATATACTGATTATCGGCGCGAGCAAAGGCATCGGCCGCAAGGCGGTCGATTACGGACTCGAACGCGGCTGCTCGGTTCGCGCAATGGCGCGCGGCGCCGGCGACATCGAGCTCGAGCATGAACGGCTGGAGAAATTCTCCGGCGACGCGACCGACCCGGACGACGTCCGCCGCGCGCTGAAAGGCGTCGATGCGGTGATTTTCGCGCTGGGCATGCCTGCCGGTCTCACCCGGCTGCTGCGGCCGGTCACGGTGTTTTCGCGCTCGACCGAAGTCCTGGTCGACGAGATGGAAAAGAACGGGCCGAAACGCCTCGTGGTGGTGACGGGCTTCGGCGCGGGCGAAAGCCGCAGTGCAATGAACCCACTCGAGGAGTTCGGCCATAACGCGCTGCTCGGTCGCGCCTACGCCGACAAGAGCGTGCAGGAAAAGATCATCGAACGCAGCAGCCTGGACTGGACGATCGCGCGCCCGGCGATCCTGACCAATGGCCGGGCGACGGGCAGATACAAGGTTCTGACCACGCTGGAATCGTGGCGGAACGGCCTGATTTCCCGATCCGACGTGGCGGAATTCCTGGTAGAGCGAGCGCTTGATCGAGAGAATCTGCACGAGGCGCCGGTGCTGGTCACGACTTGTTCCCCCGCATCCTGAGTTCGCCTTGTGAATCATTCCCTCGTACTGCGCCGCCGGCCCGTCGTTTGCTGTGTCTCGCTCGGTCGCAACTTTTCATCGCACAGGTGAGTACGGCTGCGGCGTGCCGGGTCGCGAAACCCCACGGCCCAGTGCCTGACGGCTCCTCTTTACCGCCGGGTGGAGAATCAGGCGGGATACGAGAAAGTCACTACACGCCGGGCTGAACGTCTACCATGGGGACTATTCCCTTCCGGCCCGCTTTTTCTCTCGGGTCCGGAGCCTCCCCGGCATCTCGCAGGAATACGGGCCGGGAAGGCCAAAGGGACCGACCCTTTTTGGCGAGGGCTGCATGGTGATCAAGGCTGACAGCGAATTCGAGCACCCACCGGCGATTACCGCGTGGCCGGATGCGGGCCGCGGTGAGCAACAGTCCTGCGAGTCCGGCGATTGCGAGGCGTTATCGGCGTGAAGGCCGCGGCGAATACAAGGTTTGCGCTGCTTGGCGCGGCACTGATCGCGATCAGCTACGGGCTCGCGCGCTTCGCCTTCGGCTTGTTCGTGCCCCCCATTCGTGCAGAGCTCGAACTGGCTCCGTCCGTGATCGGCATCATCGGCGCGCTGCCGTTCGTCAGTTTTGTACTGGCCACGCTGATCGCGCCCTTTACCGCCGATCGACTGGGTGCCCGCAACACGGCGGTGCTGTCCGGCGGATTCGGCGTCGTCGGCCTTGCGTTGGTGAGCCAGTCCGTCGGCGCGCTGTCGCTGGGTGCCGGGGTGTTTGCTTGCGGCATCTGCACCGGCCTGATGATGCCCGCGCTCACGGCCGCCATGCAGGCGTTGGTGAAACGCTCTCAGCACGGGCGCACGAGCGCAGTAATGAACGCAGGTACCAGCGTCGGCGTGGCGTTCGCCGTGCCGGCGGTCCTGTTTCTGGCAGGCGCCTGGCGATTCGCTTACGCGTCGTTCGCCATCGTGGCGATCATCGGAACCATTGCCGCGTGGCGCTTCATCCCCTCGGTGTCGCGCATCACACCGGCGGCCGCCGCACCCCCGCCCCCGATCACCGAGCTGCAGTGGTCGCGCCTGTTCCGGCTCTCGATGTTCGCGTTCGCGATGGGCTTCATCGCTTCGGGTTACTGGATCTTTGCGCCCGATCTTGCGATCACGCTCGGCGACATGGCCGCCGACCAGACCGGGTGGCTATGGCTCGCGGTCGGCATCGCCGGACTCGGGGGTGCCGTGGTCAGCGATCTGGCCGATCGCAATAATCCCGCCGTTACGCATGCGCTGAT
>DATFJJ010000269.1:0-7710 GCA_035269245.1 Wenzhouxiangellaceae bacterium
GGCCGAATGGTCGCTGGCCGAATTCTGCGGTACCCAGGACTGGCGGGAGAGCTACCGGACGGTCGGGCAGTTCATGGCCACCGACCTTTTCACGGTCCGGCCCGACGATATCGTCGATTTTGCGGCCAGCCTGATGGAGTGGCGCTACGTTCGGCACGTGCCCGTGGAAGACGATTCCGGCCGGCTCCTGGGGCTGATCAGCCATCGCCAGCTGCTGCGCCTGATCGCGCGCGGCCTCGACAGGGAGACCGGTCCGGTCATGGTGCGCGACATCATGCGCCCGGACCCGAAGTCCATCGGCCCGGAAACCACAACCGTGGAAGCCATCCGGCTTATGCGGGAAAACAAACTCAGCTGTCTTCCGGTGACCGAGAACGGGAAGCTCGTGGGACTGGTGACCGAGTACGATCTGATTGTCGTCGCCTCGAGGTTGCTCGAATCCGTGCTCGATGGCGAGTGACGCCCGCCGACTCGCGAGCATATTTTGCCTGGCCCTGAGTCTCGCCGCCTGCGGACCCGAGCTTGATGACGAGGCTCGAATCGAGCGCACCTTGGCCGTGATGATCGAGGCGCTGGAGCAGGGCGACGTGTCCGATTTCATGGCGCCGGTGGCCGACGATTTCATTGCGGTAAACGGTCGCCTGGATCGACGTGCGCTCGGGCTGCTGGCTCGTCGCGAGAGACTGGCGCGCGAGGCGGTCAGCATTCAGCGGCTGGATACCCGAATCGAGATTTTCGCACCTGATGGCGGAGACGCGCGGGCGATCGCTTCTTTCCGGGCCCTGGCCACCGGCGGGACCGGGCTGCTGCCCGACGAGGGGCGCTTCTGGAGGGTCGAAACAGGCTGGCGCCGGGACGGCGACGACTGGATGCTGATCTCGGCCGAATGGGAGTAAGTCAGCGATTGTTCTTTGGTAACACGCCGCAAACACGCGCCGGCACGCGCTACGGGCTACAATTGCCGGCTTGTCTCGGCTGTGCGCGCCGTTGTGATTGTCGACGGTTCCGGCCAGGCTCAGGATGCCGCCGTTTTCCAGGCATGAATTTCACGAATTTGCGATTTCAGGAGTGATTCCCAATGCAGCGAACCTTTTCCATCATCAAGCCCGATGCGGTGGCCAAGAACGTCATCGGTGAAATCTACACGCGCTTCGAACGTGCCGGTCTCAAGATCGTCGCCGCGCGCATGATGCACCTTTCGCGCGAACAGGCTGAAGGCTTTTACGCCGTGCATCGAGAGCGGCCGTTCTTCAAGGATCTGGTCGAGTTCATGATGTCGGGGCCGGTGATGGTCCAGGTGCTCGAGGGCGAGGACGCGATCGCCAGGAACCGTGAGCTGATGGGTGCCACCGATCCGCGCCAGGCAGCTCCCGGTACGATCCGCGCCGATTTCGCGTCCAGCATCGATGCCAATGCCGTGCATGGATCGGATGCTGAAGACACCGCTGCCCAGGAGATCGCCTTTTTCTTCGGCGATGATGAGATATACTCGCGCTGATTCAAAGGCTTGTTGCCCATGGCTGAAGTTGCCCCAAAGACGAATCTGCTCGGCATGAGTCGGGAAAGTCTTGAGCGATATTTTTCTTCGCTGGGGGAGAAGCCGTTTCGTGCCAGGCAGCTTCTGCAGTGGATCTACCAGCGCGGAGTCACCGACTTCGCGCTGATGACCGACCTGAGCCAGAAGCTCCGTGAGCGGCTTTCCGAGGCCGCCGAAATTCGGCCACCGGAAATACTCAGCGAGCAGAAGTCGGCCGACGGTACGATCAAGTGGTTGCTCGCGCTGCCTGGGGGGAACGCGGTCGAAACCGTTTTCATTCCCGAGCCCGATCGCGCCACGCTTTGCATTTCATCGCAGGTCGGCTGCATGCTCAACTGCACGTTCTGCTCGACCGCCATGCAGGGATTCAGCCGCAACCTCTCGGCTGCAGAAATCATAGGCCAGGTCTGGCTCGCGGATCGCCGAACCGGAGACCGGCGAATCAGCAATGTTGTGCTGATGGGCATGGGCGAACCATTGCTCAACCTTGATCAGGTCGGGCCGGCGCTCGAGCTTCTGCGCGAGGATCTCGCTTACGGCCTGGCGGCCAGACGCGTGACGGTTTCCACCGCCGGCGTCGTCCCCGGCATCGATGCGCTGCACGATTTTCCGCCGATTGCGCTGGCTGTTTCGTTGCATGCGCCGAACGACGAGTTGCGCAGCCGGCTGGTCCCGCTCAACCGCAAGTATCCGATTGTCGAACTCATGGCCGCGTGCAAGCGCTATCTGAAGGACTGCAACAGCAAGCAGTCCATTACCTTCGAGTACACCATGATCGACGGGGTCAATGACAGCCCTGAAGTGGCCAGGCAACTCCGCCGGCTGCTTTCGGACCTGCCGGCCAAGGTCAACCTGATTCCGTTCAACCCGTATCCCGGCACCCCGTTCCGCTGCAGCACCAGCGAGAACATGTTGAAATTCCAGGAGATTCTGCGCGCAGGCGGCTTGATCGCGACGGTCCGACGCACGCGTGGAGACGACATCGACGCCGCTTGCGGGCAACTTGTAGGCAAAGTACTTTCCAGCAGCCAGCGGCGGGTATTGGTGCAGCAGCAACTGGCCCGGCAGGCACTGGCATGAGTTGGCGCGGCGCGGCAAAGATGATTGTCACAACCAGCGCCGCGGCCATCTTCGCGACCGCGCTGGTGGGCTGCGCCACCACGAATTCGTCGCAATCCGATGCCAGGCGAAGCGGCTCGGCGGTCGATCGCGTGAGTCCCGTCAGGGCGGCCGAAGTCAATACCAGGCTCGGCGTTGGTTACCTGGAGCGCGGAGACATCCAGGTGGCCATGGAGAAACTCGAGCTTGCGGTGGAGCAGGATCCGAAGCACGTTCCGGCGCATCTGGCATTGGGAATCGTCTATCAATCCATCGACCGCGACGACCAGGCATTAAGCCACCTGGAAACCGCCGTCGAGCTTGCGCCTGATGACGGCGGAGCGCACAATAGTTACGCTGTATTGCTGTGCCAGGTCGGTCGTTACAAGGAAGCCGACCGGCATTTCCGTGCGGCGCTGAATGACCCGTTTTACGCGACGCCCGACGTGGCGTTGGCCAACGCCGGGGCGTGTGCCCGTCGCGATGGCCGAAATGAAGAGGCGGAGCGCTATTTGAGAGAAGCGCTGGAGTACGATCCGCGGAGCCGGACTGCCTTGTTCAACATGGCACGCCTGTCTTTCGAGCAGGGAGAGAGCCTGCGTGCGCGGGCTTTTCTGCAACGGCTGGAAGCCGTGGGCGGGCTTGGTGCGCAGGCACTGTTGCTCGCCGTTCAGGTTGAGCGATCCCTGGGCAGCACGGCAATTGCCGAGGGTTACGCCAGGACCTTGACTGAACGGTATCCAGATTCACCCCAGGCCTCCCAATTGAGGCAATAAAGACCAGAAACGAAATGACAGAAGTCCAAACCCCAGACAATTCAAACTCGCCCCGGTCGCCCGGCGCTGTGCTTTCACAGGCGCGGCAGGCTCGCCAGCTGAGTCTGGCCGAGGCCGCCAGCCGGTTGAAACTGCCGAGAGCCACGATCGAGCACATCGAAGCCGACCAGTTTGATCGGATTGCCCCGATTTACCGTCGCGGCTATATCGTCAACTACGCGCGCCTGGTCGAGCTGGATCCGCAGCCGCTGCTCGAGCAGATGGGCGAGCTGGAACCGGAACCGCTGCGAGCGGTGCTCCCTGTTTCCGGCAAGCCGCAGCGATTCGACAGGTTTCTCAAGTTCGCCACATATGCGCTGGTGACGACGATGATCGTACCGCCACTGGTTTATTTCTTCGTCCTCGGTGGGGCGCGCCTGTTCGAATCGGAAGTCGCTTCGCGCGTAGCCGACGGCAGTAACGTGCAGTCCCCGGAAGCGCAGAAAACCGGCTATCGTGAGCGCTTCGCCGATGCTTTGGCGGTCCAGCCGCCCGAGACGACGCAGAACGATGCGTCACATCTTTCCGCCTCCGCCCTGCCGATGAATCCGATTCGTACGGTTACCCAGCCGGCACCGGTCGCCGACATGGCAGATGACGTGGGTGTCGAAGATTCCCTGCCGGAAGTCGACCCGATGACGCGGCTGGAACTGGTTCTCAGCGATGACAGCTGGATCGAGATCGAAAGCGCAGACGGCCAGCGCCTGGAATTCGATCTGCTTCGTTCCGGCGAGTCCAGACAGTACACGGGCCTCGCCCCGTTCAGACTTCTGCTGGGACGCGCCAGCGCGGTATCGCTGAGCCTCGATGGACAACCCGTAGACTTCGATGGACACGAGGAGGGCGGCGTGGCCGAACTCGTGATTGGCGACCCCAGGCCCGAGGTAAGGGTTGAGAACCCCGGCGGCGGGCCGTCGGCGGAATAATCTGCCCCGCGGCATGACGCCGCCGGGCCATGACGTTTCGAGGCCGGATCGCGCGCTGCGTGGTGCCGGCCGTTTCCTGTTTTGGAGATTGAAGATATGAAATCCCTGCAATCGGTCCGGGGAATGCACGATATTCTTCCGGCCGACGTAGCGGCCTGGCAGTGGCTCGAGAGTCGACTGGCTGTGCTCATGGATCGCTACGGTTTCGCCGAAATCCGGATTCCGCTGGTCGAAAAGACCGAGTTGTTCACCCGCGCGATCGGGCAGGGGACCGACGTCGTCGAAAAGGAAATGTACGCCTTCGACGACCGCAACGGCGACAGCCTGTGCCTGCGTCCGGAAGGCACCGCGGGCGTGGTGCGCGCGATGCTTCAGCACGGGCTGCTGAACCCGCCGGGTCTCAAGATCTGGTATTCCGGTCCGATGTTCCGACACGAGCGGCCGCAGAAGGGACGTCAGCGCCAGTTTCACCAGACCGGGGCCGAAGTGTTCGGTCTGGATGCGCCCGCCGTGGACGCCGAACTCATTGCCCTGGGGACCCGCCTGTGGCGTGAACTTGGCATTGAGCGACATGTCGAGCTCGAGATCAACTCGCTGGGAGACCGCGACGACAGAGCCCGTTATCGCGCGGCTCTGATTGGCTTTCTTGAGCCGGTTCGTGACCAGCTCGACGAGGACAGCCGCCGTCGACTTGAGACCAACCCGTTGCGAATTTTCGACAGCAAGGTGCCCGCAACGCAGGCCCTGCTGGAACGGGCACCGCGCCTGATCGACCATATCGGCGATTCTGCACGCGAGCACTTCCAGGCGCTGACCGACATGCTGGACGCGGAAGGCATTGCCTACCGAATCAATCCTGGTCTGGTAAGAGGCCTGGACTATTATTGCAGGACCGTATTCGAGTGGACCACCACCGCGCTCGGGGCGCAGGGCACGATCTGTGCCGGCGGACGCTACGACGATCTGGTCGAAATACAAGGCGGCAAGCCAACGCCCGGTATTGGGTTCGCGATGGGTATGGAGCGCCTTCTGGAGCTGGTCAAAGCCGAAGACCGGCAGTTCGGGCGGAAACCGCATGCCTACCTGCTCGGCGCGGAGCCGGTGTCTGCCCGGCTGGGCCTTGCCGAGTTCTTGCGCGATAAATGGCCGACGTTACGTCTCGTCACGGATCTCCAGGGCGGCAGCTTCAAGGCCCAGTTCAAGCGCGCCGATCGTTCAGGCGCGCATCTGGCGTTGGTGCTCGGCGAGCAGGAGCTCGAAGCCGGCACCGTCAGCGCCAAGGATCTGAAGGGAGATACGCCGCAGCAGACGCTTTCGCGTGAAGAGCTTCCCGGTTGGCTGCGCGGGTTTTTTGACGGCGACCGGCGCGACGACAACAAGTGATTTATCATCCACATCCTGTGCCTTTTTCGAGCAAGCGAGTGACCCGATGGCCGTAGAACTCTACGACGAACACGAACAAAGCGAGCGCGTACGCAACTGGCTGCGCGAAAACGGAGTTTCCATACTCATGGGCGTGGCCCTGGCGCTGGCCGGCATCTTCGGATGGCGACAGTGGCAGGATTACCAGTCAGGCCAGGCAATGCTGGCCAACGAATACTACGCGGCGATCCAGCAGGAACTGGACGTGGGCAGCACCCAGGCGGCGGCAGAGCAATTCGCGGCAATGCGAGAGGGCGTGGGCGAGCATGCGTACGTGGCGCTTTCAGGCATGCTGGTCGCATCCGCTTGGACCGAGGCCGGCGAAGTGGAAAAGGCCGGCGAGATCTACTCGGCCCTGCTCGACTCGGGCGAATGGGAGTCGCTCACGCCGTTGCTCCGACTCAGGCTGGCATTGATCGAGATCGGCCGGGATCGTGGCGACGCGGCGCTTGCATTGCTCCAGGGCATGGCACCGACCGGCTACGAGGGCTTGTGGCTGGAAACGCGCGGCGATGTGCTGTTCGACATGGAGCGCCTCGACGAGGCCGCAGACGCCTACGCCGCGGCGGTGACGCAGCTGCGTGGAGAGGGTCGTAATTTCCGCCAGGCGGAAACCAAGCTGGATGCGGTCCAGTCGGCCATCGGCCGGCCGGCGATCGACAACGTGGAGAACTCGTGAGGCGTCTGCAGCGCGCTGGCTTGCTGGTCGCCCTGGCGGTCTTGCTTGGCGGTTGCGGAATGTTCAGCAAAAAGGATCCTGAACGGGATCCTATGAAATTGACGGATATCAATGAGCGCCTGCCGGTCACCAAGCTTTGGAGCACGTCGACCGGTAGCGGTTTGGGCAAGAGCGCCCCGGGTCTGAAACCTTTTCATATCGACGGCGAGATCTGGACCGCCGATTACAAGGGCCGCGTTACGGCCGTTGATGCCGCATCTGGCGATCGCCTGCGTCGATTCGATCTCGAAATGGATCTGTCGGCAGGTCCGGCCGTGGTCGGCCAGCGCGTGCTGCTGGGAACGATGGATGGACAGGTCCTGGTGCTTGACCGGGATACGGGCGTGATCGACTGGCGGGCCCAGCTTTCTTCGGAAATTCTTGCAGCACCGCTGCAGCGCGACGGTGTGATCGTGGTCCGTTGCATCGACGGCCGCGTATTCGGTCTGAATGCGGATACCGGTTTCCGCGAATGGGTCTACGACCGCAGCGTGCCATTGCTGACGCTGCGTGGAAACTCCGAGCCCGTGGTTCGCGGCGGCCAGGTCTTCGTTGGCCACGATGACGGCACCTTGACAGCATTGAGTCTCGCCGACGGCCAGTTGTTGTGGGAGCAGCGCATCGGCACGCCCGAGGGGCGCACCCAGCTCGACCGGCTGTCCGATATCGACGGGCACATGGAAATCGTCGGACTGGATATATATGCCATCAGCGAGCGCGACCGTATGGCCTCCGTTGCGCTTGATTCGGGGCGTCTGCTCTGGGTGAAGGAACTCGGATCGAATTCGGGCCTGACCGTCGCACGGACCCAGATGGTGCTGTCGGATTCCGAGGATAAAATCTGGATGCTCGACCGGCGTAGCGGTTCGACGGGCTGGACCAACGAACAGCTTCTGCGCCGCGGCGTGAGTCGACCTGTACTTCAGGGCGGGTTCGTGGCGGTGGCCGACAAGGAAGGCTATTTGCACTGGCTGGATGCCGATACCGGCGAATTCGTCGCGCGTGAGCGGCCTTCCAAGGACGCGCCGGCCGGCGCCCCGCTGGTTGTCGGCAACGTTTTGTTCCTGCTCGATGTGGACGGCAAGCTTTCGGCATGGCGCATAGGCGCTTCTTCGTAACCCGATGACCGCGGCGATGAACCGATCGGCGCTGCCCATCGTGGTGATTGCCGGACGCCCCAATGTCGGCAAGTCG
>DATFJJ010000270.1:0-5247 GCA_035269245.1 Wenzhouxiangellaceae bacterium
ACTTCCGACTTCCGACTTCCGACTTCCGACTTCCGACTTCCGACTTCCGACTTCCGACTTCCGACTTCCGACTTCCGACTTCCGACTTCCGACTTCCGACTTCCGACCTTCGGCTCTGCCTTTGACTTTCCGGAAACCGGAAACCCGAACCCGCCTTGTCATCAACCAGCCACCAGCTTCGGTCGTGCCATAATTCACGCGTTCCCGCACGATCGCCAACATGCTGAAAACCCTGCTAACCCTCGGCCTGATCGGCCTTCTGGCCGCCGCGCTGTTGTCGGGCGTTCACCTGGCCACGCGCGACAGGATCGCCAGCGAGCAGCAGCGGCAAGCGCTCGCCACGCTGAACCAGCTGGTGCCGGAATCCGGGTACGACAACGAACTCATCGAAGACAGTTTCAGCGCCTGGATCCCCGGCCTGTCGGCACCCTCGACCATCTACCGGGCACGCATGGATAGCGAACCGGTCGCGCTGCTGGCCGACGTGACCACTCCGGACGGATACAGCGGCGACATCCGGCTGCTTGTCGGGCTGGCGCCGGACGGCGAAGTGATCGGGGTGCGGGTTCTCGAGCATCGCGAGACGCCGGGGCTGGGCGACCAGATCGAATTGAAGCGCTCGGACTGGATCGGGCAATTCGCGGGCAAGTCGCTGGGGAATCCGCCGGCGCCGGCCTGGGCCGCAGACAGGCGCGGCGGGGCGTTCGATACGCTTTCCAGCGCGACGATCACGTCATCGGCGGTGATCGAGGCCGTCCGGAATGTACTTGCCTGGTATTCGGCCAACCGCGACAATGCGTTCGAGATCAAGGCCGAATCGAACCACCGGTC
This sequence comes from Wenzhouxiangellaceae bacterium, assembly GCA_035269245.1. Lineage (GTDB taxonomy): Bacteria > Pseudomonadota > Gammaproteobacteria > Xanthomonadales > Wenzhouxiangellaceae. The sequence continues at coordinate 832 of DATFJJ010000270.1, forward strand.
GAACCCCGGATCTGGAGATAGCGGCAACCCATGAAAGCAGACAGCATAGAAATCTGGCGGCAGGGACTCTGGGACAACAATCCGGGCCTGGTGCAACTTCTCGGGTTGTGCCCGTTGCTGGCCGTAACCGGCACCGCGGTCAATGGTCTCGGCCTGGGCCTGGCGACGTTGTTCGTGCTCGTGATGAGCAACCTGGCGGTGTCGGCGATGCGCGCCGTGATCAAGCCCGAAATCCGGATTCCGGTTTTCGTACTCGTCATCGCCACGCTGGTCACGGTAGTCGACCTGGTGATGCAGGCGTGGTTTTCGAGTCTGAGCGCAACGCTGGGCATTTTCATCCCGCTGATCGTCACCAACTGCACCATCCTTGGCCGGGCCGAAGCGTTTGCTTCGCGCCGGCCCATCGGCGACGCACTGATCGACGGGCTGGCCCAGGGAACGGGCTTTGCCGCCGTATTGATCGTACTGGGCGCGGCCCGGGAGATCATCGGCCGCGGAACGTTGATGGCCGACGCCCACCTGCTGTTCGGCGATTGGGCGCGCGCGCTGGAGATCACGTTCCTGCCGCAGCAGACAGGATTGCTGCTCGCCGTGCTTCCGCCCGGCGCTTTCATCGGGCTGGGACTCATGGTGGCTGCCAGGAACCGGATAATCCGCGCCCGCGCAGAGCGAAGCCAAACCGCCGATCAAACGCATCCGCAAGCCGCATGAGCCGCCCGATGAACGCGCAGAAGCGCGCGGAGCTCTTTCGCCGACTTCAGGAGCTCGATCCCGAGCCAACCACCGAGCTGGAATACGATTCGACCTTCGAGCTTCTGATCGCCGTGATCCTGTCGGCGCAGGCTACCGACGTGGGCGTCAACAAGGCTACCCGACGGCTGTTTCCTGTCGCCAATACCCCCGAAGAGATTCTCGAGCTGGGCGAGGAAGGCCTCAAGAAGCACATCCGCACGATCGGCTTGTTCAACAGCAAGGCGAAGAACATCATGGCCACCTGCAAGGCGCTGGTGGAAAACCACGCCGGTGAAGTGCCGCATGATCGCAATGGGCTGGAAGCACTGCCCGGCGTCGGCCGAAAGACCGCAAATGTCGTGCTCAACACCGCCTTCGGCGAGCCGACCATGGCCGTCGACACGCATATCTTCCGCGTCGCCAACCGCACCGGCCTCGCGCCGGGCAAGACGCCGCTATCGGTCGAGAAGGCGCTGATCAAGCGCACGCCCGCTGAATACCTCAGACATGCACATCATTGGCTGATCCTGCACGGACGCTATACCTGCAAGGCGCGAAAACCGATGTGCGGCATCTGTCCGGTATTCGACCTCTGCAATTTTGCCGACAAGAAACGCTTCGCAAGCTGAGCGACCGTCCGTGGCTAGCGTCACGTTTGCCGACGGCGGTTGTAATTCACGCGGCTCCTGTGGTATCAAGCATGCCCTGGTTGCCGGACGGGCGAAAGAAATCGATTCACCTCCCGGTCCAATCGGACAAGCGCGCTTGCCGCGCGCCGAAAAATGGGCCATGCGGCCCGATATACATTTTCTCAATGCTGTTGGAGGCTATTGAAATGCTTAAGAAAACGCAACTCGTTACTGCAATCGGCGCCGTCGCAGGCGCATCGTTCGCTACCGCCGCCATCGCGGCCGACCAGACCGCCAACCCGTTCCAGGCCAACGATCTGGAAGCCGGCTCGCTGTCCCAGAACCTGGGTCTGGGCGACGAAGACAAGGAAGGTTCCTGCGGTGAAGGCTCTTGTGGAGAAGACAAGGACAAGGGCGAAGACAAGGAAGGTTCCTGCGGCGAAGGCAGCTGCGGTGAAGGCGAAGGGGACGACTCCGAAGGCTCCTGCGGCGAAGGCAGCTGCGGTGAAGGTTCCTGCGGCGTAGCTTGATCCGCATAAGGACCTGAAGAAATGAGTACCGCAACATTCCCTGGATTCCCGATCTCGGGCGCGGGACTCGGTCTCAGGCGGGCCCTCCTGGGCCCGCTTGAGCAGGCCGACCTGTCGCCGCTGGGCTTCATGGAAGCCGCTCCGGAGAACTGGATCGGCGTCGGCGGCATCCGCGGCCGCAAATTCAGGCAGTGGACCGAACGCATGCCGTTCGTCTGCCACGGGCTTTCCCTGTCACTGGGCGCGCCCGAACCGCTGGACGAGACCTTCCTGCGGCGCACGCGCAGGTTTCTGGACGAGCACGACATCAAGGTCTATTCCGAACACCTCAGTTACTGTTCGGAGCACGGGCATCTTTACGACCTGATGCCGATCCCGTTCACCGAAGAAGCGGTGGACTGGGTGGCCGGGCGGATCCGTCAGGCGCAGGATCTGGTCGGCCGTCGGATGGCGGTCGAAAACATCTCGTATTACGCATCGCCCGGCAGCGAGCTGAGCGAACTCGAATTCATCAACGCGGTGCTCGAACGCGCCGACTGCGACCTGCTGCTGGACGTCAATAACATCTACGTCAACAGCGTCAATCATCGCTATGACGCGATGCAGTTCCTCGAAGGGCTGCCGCCCGAGCGCGTGGCCTACATCCACGTCGCCGGTCACTACAACGAGGCCGAGGACCTGATCATCGACACCCATGGCGCCGACGTGATCGACCCGGTGTGGAAGCTGCTGGACGCCGCTTACCGGCGATTGGGACCCGTGCCCACGCTGTTGGAGCGCGATTTCAATTTTCCGCCGGTCGAAGAACTGATGGGAGAGGTCCGTGCCATCAATCGCATGCAGGCAGGCTATCAAAACACACCGATCCGGTATGCCCACGCCTCCTGAAGCGCTCGCGGCGCTGCAAAAGCAATTCGCCGATCATATCCGCGACCCTGAAAACAACCCGGCGCCGGACGGCATCGAGGACAGGCGGCTGGCCATTTATCGTCGTCTTTTTCTGAACAACCTCTCAAGCCTGTTCGGCAAGAATTTTCCGATCGCCCGCAAGACCGTGCCCGATGAGCGCTGGCGCGCAATCATTCGGGCATTCATGGTGGAGCACCGACCCACCACCCCGTTGTTTCCCGAAATCGGCCGCGAATTCGTGCGTTTTCTGGCCGATCATCCGGAGCTTTATCCGGAGTGGCCGTGGCTGGCGGAAATATGTCACTGGCAGTTTCTGGCCACCAGCGTGCGCAACGACGAAGCCGAACCGGCCGAGGTTTCTGCCGACCCGGCCGGCGATCTGCTCGCGGGTCGTCCGATCGTCAATCCGACGCTGAGGCTCGCGCAGTACCAGTGGCCCGTACACCTGGTTCGGGTCGGCAAGCCGCCGACAGAATCAGAACAGGTCGTGCTGGCCATATTCCGCAAGCCCGATGACCGGCTCGGCCGGATGCAGATCAATGCGGTGACCGGTCGGTTGCTCGAAATGCTGCAAGAAAATTCCGGAACCAGCGGTCAGCTATGCCTGGAACGACTGGCCGGAGAAATCGGCCACGCGGATCCGGCAGCGATGATCGATCACGGCGCACGGATTCTGGAATCGCTTGTGCGCAAATCGGCGCTGCTCGGAACCGCTTCGGAACAGGCGACAGCCTGACATTGCACTGCCGGTGCACCAACTCGAACAAGAAAGACGGAGCCTCAATCCATGAACAGTTTGACCGAACTCTACGATCGTCTCACCGACCGACTGCGCGCTGCCGGCGACTGGCTGGCCCCGCTCGGGCTTCGCCTGCTGCTGGCGTACGAGTTCTACAGCGCCGGAACGATGAAGGCCGGTATAGACGGCACACCGGGCTGGTTCGCCAACAAGGCCTTTCCGGCACCATTCGACTGGTTCCCGGCCGGCATGAACTGGACCATGGTGACCTGGACAGAAATCCTGGCCGGCCTGGCGCTGATGCTGGGCCTGTTCACCCGTTTCTTCGCCTTTTCTCTGGTCGTCGTGACCACTATTGCGATCGTGTCCACGCACTGGCCGGAATCCTGGGCCAGCCTGGGACAGCTCTGGGAGGGTTATTCGGTCTCGCGAGTCGAAGGCGACGATGGCTCTTTCCGCGGCAATTTCAGGATTCCGATGCTGTTTCTGGCGATGCTGCTGCCGCTGTTGTTCATGGGCGGCGGAAAACTCAGCCTCGACCACCTGATTCTCAAGCTGACCCAGCGAAGCGACCTGATCCATGACCGCAACGGCGACTTCCTTGCGCTGTCGCTCGCGCTTCTGGTTCCCGGAATCGTGTTGCTGTACCTGATCCCGCTGTGGGGCATCGTTCTGCTGCTGGCTGCAGCGGCCGCCGCGGTCTATCAGAAGGTCGCCGCCTGACCGCCGATCGATTCTCGGCTACTTAACCTCAGTAGATCGCCTCCACCCGGTTCCCCTGTTCCCTGAGCAGGGTGACCAACCCCTTCTCTCCGGGCAGATGCAAGGCTCCCACCGCGATCAAGGCGCGCCCCTGGTCCAGCAGGGGCTGTGCTCG
>DATFJJ010000271.1:0-2389 GCA_035269245.1 Wenzhouxiangellaceae bacterium
CGCCCCACCACCTGTTTCTGCCAGTACGCGGCAAGCATGTCGCGCGCCTCCGGCCACGCCAGCACAAGCGCCAGCAGCCCGGCGAAGCCGACGACAAGCGTGGCCGTGACAAGTGCTGTCTTTTGCCAGTCCACGCGGGCCACGACGGGCCCCAGGACGAGCGGCGCGACCAGCACGAACAACGCCACCGGGCCCTTGGTCAGGAATGCCAGCAGTATTGCGAGCGCGGCCGCCCCGGTGCGCAAGATCAACCGACGCGTGTCCGCCGAGCTCAGACCGGCAAGCGCCAGCAGCACTGCGGCCAGGCAGAACACCGTCAGCGTGCTTTCCAGCACGTTGTTGCGGTAGGTCCACGACCACTTCGGGACAACCACCCACAGCAGCAGCGGCAGCCACCAATAGGCGATGAGCGAATCCAGCCGGCACGCCGCCACCAGCCTCCGCCAAAGCGCGATCATCAGTCCCGCGGTGGTCAGCATTACGACCAGGTCGTAGACGCGCTCGGTCAGGTAGCTATCGCCCAGCGCGCGAAAGAACAGCGATTGCAGCCAGAACACCAGCGGCGGATGCTCGCGGAACACCGGGAACAGCCCGTCGCTGAAGTGCAGCGCCCAGGGCGAGCCCAGCCCTTCGGCCAGATTGCGGCTGATCGCGGCGTAGATCGTGCCGTCCATGAACATGCCGACCGACGCCATCGACGGCAGCAGCAGGAAAGCGGCCAGCACCAGTGTCGTTATCAGCGCGCGTGAATGGATCGGTTCGATTGGCGGCATCTGCAGTGATCGAAAGCGCCCGCGACGATCATACCCCGGCCCCCGGACCGGCGTTCCGCCGAGCGCGGGAATGCCGAAGCGACAATTGACTCGGTCGCCCAGGCACGTATGATGAACCGGCCGTATACGGAAACCGCCGCCGTGGAAGACATCAAGCCAATTTGCAAGATCTGCCGTAACTGTGAGCTCGAAACAGCCCGATTCTCCAATTCGATCGAGCACGACGGCAAGCGGATCGAAGTGCACGAACTCGAATGCTGGCTATGCCTGGAGTGCGGCGCACAACCGATATTCGATGATCAGCGCAAGCGCAACGACGAGCGTTTTGCTCGCGCTCGCGCCGCACTATTATGAAGCGCTACTGAATCATTCGCGCGAGTTCGGCAACAAGATCGTCGGACTCAGGCGACGCTGCTAGCCAGGCCAGCGCGGCGCAGTTGACGAGAACCGTTGTCTTGAACATTACCTGAAAGCCCCGCTTGCGGGTCTTGTGGCGGAAGATGCGCTGGGCGAGCAACGCCCCCGGCCAGCCGCCGACCAGTGCAACCAGGTGCATGCTGCTTTCGGCGATTCGCCAGCGATCCTCGCGGGCCGCTTTCTTGTCCATCGCGTACATCCCGAACGCGACGGCGCTGGCAACCGCATAGATCAGCAACACGCTGGCGGCAAATCCGCCGGCCAGCCATGCCGCGACCAGCATGATGAGAAAAACCGCGACCACGCCCGTTCGAGCATCCAGCGGGAATTGCCGGTGAGCATCGCTCTTCCGCGCTCGGATGAACGTGACGTCGCGCGCCTGGGGTCGACCCCGCCCATCGTGTCCAAGCTCATAGCGCACTGAGTCACCCTCGACCGGCCTGCGGTCTGCTGATGACAATGCGCTGACATGAACGAACACGTCCCGCCCACCGCCGGTTGGTGCGATGAACCCGAACCCGCGGTCGTCATTCCATTTCTCGATTCGACCGGTAGCACTCATATTTTCAAACCATTGTTGGCTTTCTGATCGAAATCACGCATCTCGTTACCGCGAGTTCTATTTGCCGCAGGCCAATGCTCGAATAACCTCCATCGGGTAACACGGCGACCGCTACATCCGGCCGGCAAGCCACAGACTCAATCCCGGCCACCAGGTAATGATCAAAAGCGCGACCAGCAGCCAGCCGAGAAACGGCAGGGTCGAGCGGTAGATGACGAGGATGTCCTTGTTGAATCTATGGCTGGCCAGGAACAGGTTGATGCCGACAGGGGGTGTGCAGTAGCCGATCTGCAGATTGGCCAGAAAGATGATGCCCAGGTGCACCGGGTCGACGCCGAAGGCCAGCGCGATGGGGATGATCAGCGGCGCCATGATGACCAGCGCGGCGAAGATGTCGAGAATCATGCCGACGATCAGCAGCAGGATGTTGATCATGACCAGGAACATGTACTTGTTCGAGATCCAGGGCTCGACCGATTCGAACAGGCGCTGCGGCACCTGCGTGTCGATCATGATGTTGGTCGAGGCCATGGACACGCCCAGCACCACCAGAATGGCGCCGACCAGCACCATGGATTCAGCGATGATCCCGGGTAACTTCTTCCACTCGATATCGCGCCGCACGGCAACCAGCGTG
>DATFJJ010000272.1:0-3014 GCA_035269245.1 Wenzhouxiangellaceae bacterium
GGCCGAATGCCCGCATCTCGGTCATGGGCGGCGAGCAGGCCGCCAGCGTGCTGGCCACGGTCAAGCGCGACGGCCTGGAGGCCGCCGGCAAGGAATGGAGCGCCGACGAGGAAGAACAATTCAAGGCGCCCATCCGCGACAAATACGAAGACCAGGGCCATCCCTATTACGCCACCGCCCGTCTGTGGGACGACGGCGTCATCGACCCCGTCGATACCCGCCGCGTACTGGGACTGGCCATCGCCGCATCGCTGAATGCGCCGATCGAAAAGGACCGCTTCGGCGTGTTCCGCATGTAAATCGTTGATGAAAATCGAAAAACACAGTAACCACGAAGGGCACGAAGAACACGAAGGTAAAATCAAATTCGACTCGCTTTCGCGCGAGGTGATTGGGTGTTCGATCGAGGTTCACCGGGAGCTGGGTCCCGGGCTGCTCGAATCGGCTTACCAACGATGTCTTGAACATGAAATGAATGCCCGGGGACTGGCGTTTGAGATGGAAGCTCAGATTCCTGTGAGGTACAAGGACGCACGGCTGGAATGCGGATTCCGAGCAGATTTCATCGTTGAAAAGGCGCTGATACTTGAACTGAAAAGCGTGGAGAAGCTTTCCACCGTCCACCAGGCACAGTTGCTGACGTACATGAAGCTTTGCGACTGCCAAACCGGGCTTCTGATGAATTTCAACGTCAAGCACCTGCGCGATGGCATCAAGCGGTTTGTTCTTTAAACTTCGTGCCCTTCGTGTCCTTCGTGGTTAAAGCTTTTCTGCTTAATGGTTTTTTATGAGCATTCACCTTAGTCTCGAACTCAGCAAGAACAACATCGCGATGCTGACGTTGAATCGGCCCGACGTTCACAACGCCTTCAACGCCGAGTTGATTGCGGAGCTGACGCGGGCGTTCGACGAGCTGGCGTCGGCGCCGCCGCGCGTGCTGGTGCTGACCGGTGCCGGCAAGTCGTTTTCGGCGGGCGCGGATGTCGGCTGGATGCGGACCATGGCCGATGCCGGGGAAGCCGAGAACCGGGCCGATTCCGAACGCCTCGCGGCGATGTTCCGCAAGCTCGACGAATTGCCCTGCCCCACGATCGCCCGGGTCAACGGGCCGGCGTTCGGCGGCGGCGTCGGGCTGGTTTCGTGCTGCGACATCGCGATCGCATCAGAGGGCGCAAAGTTCGGGCTGACCGAAGTGCGCCTGGGACTGATCCCGGCGACCATTGCGCCTTTCGTGATCGCGCGCATAGGCGCGAGCGCCGCGCGCCGTTTCATGCTGACCGGTGAGCGCTTCGATACCGATACCGCACGCGCCATCGGCCTGGTGGAAGAGACCTGCGCCGCCGAAGAACTGGACGCACAAGTCGAATCAATCGCTACGGCCCTGCTGGCAAGCGGACCCCAGGCCGTCGCCGAGTGCAAGCAACTGATTCGACGCGTCGCAACCTTCGACGGTCCGGCGGGCGAACTGGATGCAATCACCGCCGAATGCATCGCCCGCCTGCGCGTCGGCGACGAAGGCCAGGAAGGATTGCGTGCTTTCCTGGAGAAACGCACGCCGAAGTGGTCTGACGCCAGTAAGGGCAAAAGCAATTAACCACGAAGGACGCGAAGAGCACGAAGGAAAAGCAAGTCATCAATGAGGTTGGAACTGGAGACTGACCGCTGCTGAATGCGACACGCCGGAAACTGCAGGCATGCCGGAGAAACCATACTTGAACGCGGCATCTTTGATTTTCTTCGTGTTCTTCGTGCCCTTCGTGGTTAAATGATTTTCTACCATTCGAAAATTTTTACCTATTGCACCCGGAAATCTGATGTTCAAACGAATTCTGATCGCCAATCGCGGCGAGATCGCCTGCCGCGTCATCGAAACATGTCGCCGGCTCGGCATCGAGACCGTGGCGGTCTATTCCGAGGCCGATCGCGATGCACGCCATGTCCGCATGGCCGACCGGGCGGTCGCCATCGGCCCGGCCGAGGCGAACAAGTCGTACCTGGTTGCGGACAGGATCATCGATGTTGCGCGCAAGGCCGGCGCTGAGGCGGTGCATCCCGGATACGGCTTCCTGTCGGAGAACGCGGACTTCGCCCGAGCATTGGCCGAGGCCGGCATCGCGCTGATCGGGCCGAAACCGGAGACGATCGACGCGATGGGTTCCAAGGCGCGCGCCAAGGCCATCATGGACGAGGCCGGCGTTCCGCTCGTGCCCGGCTACCACGGCGACGACCAGGACGATGGGACGCTGTCGGAAGAAGCCGGAAAAGTCGGCTTCCCGCTGATGCTCAAGGCCGCGGCCGGGGGCGGCGGAAAAGGCATGCGCATCGTTCGCTCGGCCGGAGAGTTTCCGGACGCGCTCGCTGCAGCCAGGCGAGAATCTACTTCAGCTTTTGGCGATAAGCAGATGATTATAGAACGATATGTTGAAAATCCTCGGCATATCGAGGCGCAGGTATTCGGCGACTCTTACGGCAACGTCGTTCACCTGTTCGAGCGCGACTGCTCCAGTCAACGCCGCCACCAGAAAGTCATCGAGGAAGCCCCGGCGGCCGGGCTCGACCCGGAAATTCGCATGCAGCTGCTGGATGCGGCGGTCAAGGCGGCAAAGGCCGTCGACTACGTTGGTGCCGGCACGGTCGAGTTCCTCGTCGATGCTCAGGGCTTCTATTTTCTCGAGATGAATACACGGTTGCAGGTCGAGCACCCCGTCACCGAGTGCGTCACCGGTCTGGATCTGGTCGAGTGGCAGCTGCGCGTGGCCGCCGGCGAGGCGTTGCCGCTTTCCCAGGACCGGATCACCTGCAGCGGGCATGCCATGGAGGCGCGAATCTACGCCGAAGACCCCGACAAGGGCTTCCTGCCGGGCTCCGGCGACATCGCCACGCTGCGTTTTCCCGAGCAGTCGTGGGCGCGCATCGATACCGGCGTCGAGGCCGGGGATCGGGTGAGCGTTCATTACGATCCGATGATCGCCAAGCTCGTCGTGTCGGGCGAAAACCGCACCGTGGCGCTGGCC
>DATFJJ010000273.1:0-5334 GCA_035269245.1 Wenzhouxiangellaceae bacterium
CTCAGGCTGCTGCGCGAGGCATTGCCGCGGCTGGCCGGCAAGGTGCGCCTGACCGCGCTGGGCTGCGGGCGCGAAGGGCTGGCGCTGATGGGGCAGCCCGGAATCGACCTGGTGCCTGAATACCGCCGCGAGGAGCTACCCGGCCTGGTGGCGGCCTTGAGACCGCATGCCGCGCTGCTGCTGTCGACGGTTCCGGAGACCTGGAGCTACACCTTGAGCGAAGTCCGGGCGCTGGGGTTGGCGCCGGTCGCAACCCGCGTAGGCAGCTTTGCCGAGCGTATCGAGCACGATCACGACGGCGTGCTGTTCCAGCCCGATCCCGATTCTCTGGTCGATTGCCTGCTCGCGCTTGCCGGAGCTCCGGAGCGGCTTGCATCGCTGGCTGCCGAGGCAGCGCCTGAGCGCTCGCTCGAGGCAATGGCGACTGAACTCGACCGGATCTGCCCGGGCCGCACCGGCGAGGCGGCAGGAATTCCCCGGCCGAAACCGATGACGGCGACCGAAACGACGTGGGCGCTCCAGGCGGCGCGACTGGCGACCGCGCGCGCCGACGTGCGCGAAGCGCGGGCCGAGCTTTCGCAGATGCGCGAAGATCTCGAGACGCGCAGCCGCTGGGCAGAGACCATGGAGCGGCAATTCCGCCGCCGGAGCGAGTGGGCGAAGCGGCTGGACGCGCAGGTCGCCGAGCAGGGCGAAGCGCTGGTTCGCCAGGACCGCCAGTACCATGAGCTGTCCGACCGCTACAGCGAGTTGCTGGATCGCTACGATGCGCTGGACCGCAATCACGCGCAATTGCGCGAGCAGCAGGCCGCGCTGATACAGCAGCACGACCACTTGCTGGAGCAGCACGATCAACTGCAAAAGCAACACGAGTATCTGTGCCGGCTCCACGAGAAACTCGGCCAGCAATACGAGCAGCTTGGTCGGCAGCACGATGCGCTGGCTGGGCAGCACGATGCGCTGGGCCGGCAGCACGATGCGTTGGGCCGGCAGCACGAGCAGCTGCAGTCCGAATACGATGCAATGGTCGGCAGCACGTCCTGGAAGCTGACCCGGCCGCTGCGGTTTGTCAGGCGGGTGGTGACCCGCAGACGGTTGCGCAAGCTGGTCAATCCGCTGCAATGGATTCGCATGACGCGCGTATTCATTTTCTACTGGCGCTACCGCGGCTTCAGGGGCGCGCTGGATGCCCTGCAGCATCCCCAGCTCGAGGAAGCGCAGGCCGAGGTGTTCACCGATGAACAGTTGTTGCGGCCGGCGAGCGTGGTCGACCCGGTGACGCTCGAACCGGTCGACGATCCCGAAGTCAGCATCATCATTCCGGTCTACAACCAGCTTGCCTACACGGCCGCATGCCTGGAGAGCATCGCATCCATACCGACGAATGTCGGGTACGAAGTTCTGGTGGTCGATGATGCGTCAAGCGACGATACGCAAGCCTGGCTGAAGCGGTGCCGGGGCATCCGGGTATTGCGAAACCGGCTCAACAAGGGCTTCATCGGCACCTGCAATCGCGGCGCTAAGCACGCGCGCGGGCGCTACCTGGTGTTTCTCAACAACGATACCCGGGTCACCGACGGCTGGCTGGATGCGCTCGTCGATACGTTTCGCGCACACCCGGGCGCTGGAGTCGTGGGGGCCCGGCTGGTGTTCGCCGACGGCACGCTACAGGAAGCAGGCGGCATCGTGTTCCGCGACGCGACCGGCTGGAATTTCGGACGGGGCGATGATCCGGACCGGCCGGTCTACCGATTCGTCAGCGAGGCCGATTACGTCTCCGGCGCCTGTCTTGCGATCGAGCGCGAGCGGTTTGCCGAACTCGGTGCTTTCGACAAATACTATGCCCCTGCGTATTACGAGGACACCGATCTGTGTTTCAAGGCGCGCCAGGCCGGGCTGAAGGTGCTCTATCAGCCGGCATCCACGGTGATTCATTTCGAGGGAGCCACTTCGGGCACCGACGAGACATCCGGTGCGAAGCGTTACCAGGTGGTCAACCGCGAGAAATTCCTCGAGCGTTGGGCCGACACGCTCGCGGCGCATCCAGAGAATCCCGGCGAATTCACGCCATCGGCTGCGCGCGCGTTTCGTTTCCGCAGGTTTCCGCGGCGGGCCCTGGTCATCGATGCGGTCACGCCGATGCCCGATCACGATTCGGGATCGGTCCGAATGTTCGCGATGCTGCGCCTGCTGGGCGAACTCGGGTACCGAACCAGCTTCATGCCGCAAAACCTTGCCTGGACCGGAAGGCATTCCGAAGATTTGCAGCAGGCCGGCGTGGAGGTATTGACCGCGCCGTGGCTGGCAAATCCCGAGGAATGGCTGGCCGGTCACGGCAGCGGACTGGACCTGGTCATCGTCAGCCGGCACTATGTGCTCACGCCGTTGATGAAGATGCTGCGCAAGCGCTGCCGAGAGGCCAGCGTCGTGTTCGATACGGTCGATCTTCACTTCCTGCGCGAACAGCGCGAAGCCGAACTGGCCGGCACCGCGGCTGCCGCCCGGATTGCCGAAACGACGCGCACCGAAGAGCTTGCGCTGATCGACCAGGCCGACGCCACCCTGGTGGTCAGCGAATTCGAGCGCGAGCTGCTCGCGGATCTGGTTCCCGATGCGCCGGTCATCGTGGTCTCCAACATCCATTCGCTTCATCCGCGGGGCAAGCCCTTCGAGCAGCGAGATGGGCTGGTGTTCGTCGGCGGATTTCAGCATCCGCCCAACCTGGACGCCGCCGAATGGTTGATCGAGGAGATTCTGCCGCTGATCCGGCGCGAACTGCCCGATGTCACCCTGCACCTGATCGGCAGCAAGATGCCGGACCGCCTCAAGCAGCGCAAGGCGCCCGGTCTGCGGGTGCACGGCTTTGTTTCGGACCTGGAGCCCTTCATGAACGGCTGCCGGATTTCCCTGGCACCGCTGCGTTACGGGGCGGGCGTTAAGGGCAAGGTCAATCAGGCGATGAGCCATGGCTTGCCGGTGGTGGCGACCTCATGCGCCGCCGAAGGCATGTACACCGAGCACGAGCACGATATTTTGGTCGCCGACGACGGGGTCGCATTCGCCGCCGAAGTCTGCCGGCTTTATCGCGACGGCGACCTCTGGCAGCGGCTGGCCGAAAACGGGCGAATCAACGTCGACCGCCATTTCTCGCTGGACGCGGCGCGCCGGTCGCTTGAATCCCTGCTGTCCGAACTGGGGCGTCGCGACCGACGGTAGACAAGTGCCATCGAAAACCCCATTGCGCCTACGGAAAGCTGCGCAATTGCCGGGCCGTCAACGCAGTCGGCGCACGGCGCTGACGTTTGTGATGGACTGCAGCCTGCCCAGCAGCGTGCTGAGCTGTTCCAGATCTTCGACTTCAAGCAAAAGCTCGATACTCACCGCTTCGGGCTGTTCTCCGCGATCGGCATGCATGGCGCTGACGCCCAGCCCGTGGTTCGAGATGACCGAGCCTATATCCTTGATCAGGTCGCGCCTGTCCCAGGCGTCGATTCTCACCCGCACCGGGTAGCGGGTGCGGACGTTGTGTGACCAGTCGACCTGAATCCGTCGCTCCGGTTGGCGCTGAGCCAGACGCAGGTACTGACGACAATCGTCCCGATGGATGCTGACGCCCCGGGTGCGTGTAATGAATCCGGCAATCGGATCGCCGGGCAACGGCTGGCAGCAGCGCGCCAGCTGATGCATGAGGTTGCCTATACCCTCGATCCGGATTTCACTTCCGGTGCCTGCGGTTTCCTGTCCCGCGGGCCGCCGAAACGGCAGCTCCGGCTTGCCGGTGTCGTTTGCGGAATTGAGGCGCAAGGCAGACTGACCGACCTGGGCGGCCGTGAGGTCGCCGGCGCCGATTGCCGCCAGGAGGTCGTCGATCCGGCGGAAATTGTATTGCTCCGCCACCGGCTGGAGATTGGCGCCCGCCAGGTCAAGGCGCTTGAGCTCGCCTTCCATCGCAGCCCGGCCCGCGGTCAGATTTTCGTCGAAATTCAGTTGCCGAAAATACTGGCGCACCTTTCCCCGGGAGCGCCCAGACCGCAGGTAGCCCAGCTGGGGGTTCAGCCAGTCCCTGGAAGGATGGCCCTGATTGGACGTCAACACTTCGACCCGGTCGCCGTTGCCCAGCACATGGGTCAGCGGCACGATGCGCCCGTTGACCTTGGCGCCGCGGCAGCGGTGTCCGACCTCGGTGTGCACGTGATAAGCGAAATCGAGAGCAGTAGCGCCCTGGGCCAGGTCGATTACATCGCCCCTGGGCGTCAGTACGTAGACACGGTCCTCGCTGGTCAGCGATTCGAAATTCTCGATCAACGTGTCGTCGTCGTGCGCTTCGTCGTGCTCGCCCTCGCCGCCTTCTATCAACTGGCGCATCACACCTATGCGTTGCTCCAGTGCGCTGTCCCGGGGTCCGCCTTCCTTGTAGCGCCAGTGCGCTGCGACGCCCAACTCGGCGTGTTCGTGCATTTCATGGGTCCGGATCTGGACTTCGAAGACACGCCCGTGACTGCCGCGGACAGCCGTGTGCAGCGAACGATAGAGGTTGGGCTTGGGATTGGAGATGTAGTCGTCGAATTCCCCCGGCACCGGTTGCCAGTGGCTGTGGACCAGGCCGAGCGCCGAGTAACAGCCGGCCAGGTCATCGACCAGTACGCGCACGGCGCGCACATCGAACAGCTGGTGAAAGTCCAGGCCCTTGCGCTGCATCTTGCGCCATATCGAATAGATATGCTTGGCCCGGCCGCTGATCTCGTGAGCGATCCCGGCGCCGTCGAGCTTTTCCGAGAGCTGCTGCATGAATGCATCGATATAGCGCTCGCGCTCGTCGCGCTGTTCGGCCACCAGCCGTTCCATGCGCGCGCAGGCCTCTGGCTCCAGGTAGCGAAATGCCAGATCTTCCAGCGGCCACTTGAGCTGCCAGATGCCCAGGCGGTTCGCCAGCGGCGCGTGTATCGCGCGCGTTTCGCGCGCCAGCGACCGGCGCGTGTCGTCGTCTCGCGCGACCTGCATGCGTGCAAGTTGCCAGGCCAGCACCAGCAGCACCACCCGCACGTCGTAGATCAGCGCAAGAATGAGCCGTCTCAGGCCCTCGGCGCGGCTGGAGGAGTCGGGCAGGTAACGTTGGTCGAAGTGCACCACGCGACGAAACTGCTCCACCAGCCGGTCCGCGCCATTCTCGCTAGGATTGATCGCGGAGTGGTCGCCGTGTGCGGCAACGATCGCGAGTGCGGCCAGTACCGTGGTCTTGTCCGGAGAAAGCGGATTGAGCGCCTTGAGCATGCGCTGGGCCAGCACTGCATCGTCGTCGGAATGCTGCTCCACAAGGGCGGTCATCGCGACGAT
>DATFJJ010000274.1:0-2561 GCA_035269245.1 Wenzhouxiangellaceae bacterium
TCTGACCGAAGAAAGCTTTGAAAATGGTTTCTTCAGGACAGGCGACCGTGCGTTCGTCGATGACGAGGGATGGGTGAAGATTACCGGACGGGTCAAGGAGGTATTCAAGACCACCAAGGGCAAGTACGTCGCGCCGGTGCCGCTGGAAAGCCTGCTGGCCAAGAACGAACTCATCGAGCAGGCCTGCGTGGTCGGCGATCATCTGGACCAGCCGGTCGCGCTGGTGCAACTGGCCGAGCACATCGACATGGAAATGCGCGAGTTGCGCCGACAGCTGGTGGACACTCTGGATTCGGTCAACAGCGAACTGGAGTCTCACCAGAAAATCAGCCACATCATCGTGATTCGCGAGCGCTGGACAGTCGACAACGAACTGCTTACGCCGACACTGAAGATCCGGCGTCCGCAAATTGAAAAGCGCTATCGCCCGGCAATAGAAGAAGCCAGCGACAGAGTCTCGTTTCACTCCGGTCCGGAGGCCGACTGAGCGCAGGCTTGGCTCCGCGCCTCTGCGCGAAAACAAGGCTTTTTGCTTCTCGTCGTTCCTGGCGGCGTTGTTCCTTTTGCAAGAGCCGTTTCGGATTTTTGCACCGCCAGGCCTGACACGGGATTTTTGATCGTCGTTCAATTCCGGTGTAATCTGTCCGACTTCCAGAGCCGATCCCGAATAGCCCCATGACCAGAATTTTCTCTGCCGTACTCTTCCTTGCCTCGATGCTTGCGCCGCTCGCTTACGCCGAAATCGAGCCTGCTCCGGATCGTGATCGAGGCGAAGGCCCTTTCGAGCAGTTGATTCTGCGCGGCGGGATCCTGGTCAACGGCACTGGTGCGCCACCGATCGGACCGGTCGATATCGTCATAGAGAACAGCCGCATCGTTCAGATCGAGATGGTGGGTGCGCCCGGTGTTCCGATCGACGACGAAGACCGTCCTGAACTGGCCGGCAACGGTCGCGAAATCGACATCGCCGGTCATTACGTGCTGCCCGGATTCGTCGACATGCATGGGCATATAGGTGGCAAGGCCCAGGGTACGCCGGCCGAGTACGTTTACAAGCTCTGGCTGGCTCACGGCATCACCACGGTGCGCGATCCCGGTTCCGGCAACGGCATGGACTGGACGATGAACGAGCGCAAGCGCAGCGCAGCGGGCGAGATCGCCGCGCCGCGTCTCCAGGCTTACGTCACGTTCGGTCAGGGCCGCGATCGACCGATCACCACCGCGAAGCAGGCCCGTGAATGGGTCGACGAGGTCAAGCAGCGCGGCGCCGACGGCATCAAGTTCTTCGGCGCTCGACCCGAAGTGCTGCTGGCGGCGATCGAACAGGCGAAGAAGGTCGGGCTCGGCACCGCGATGCATCATGCCCAGATGGACGTGGCGCGCGCCAATGTGCTGGATACTGCGCGCGCCGGACTGACCACCATGGAACACTGGTACGGTCTTCCCGAAGCGCTGTTCGCCGACAAGACCGTCCAGGACTACCCGGCCGATTACAACTACGCCAACGAATTTCATCGATTCGCCGAGGCCGGCAAGCTCTGGCGCCAGGCAGCGGGACCGGAGCACCCGCGCTGGCAAGCGGTGCTAGACGAGTTGATCGAGCTGGACTTCACGCTCGATCCCACGCTGACCATCTACCAGGCCAACCGCGATTTCATGGCCGCGAGGACCGCCGAATGGCATGCCGACTACACGCTGCCCAGCCTGTGGGACTTCTATGCCCCCAGCCGGCAAGCCCACGGCAGCTACTGGTTCGCCTGGTCGACTGCCAACGAGGTTGACTGGCGGCAGAACTATCGCCGCTGGATGGAATTCATCGATGACTACAAGAATCACGGCGGACGCGTCACGGTCGGATCCGACTCGGGCTATATCTACAAGCTCTACGGGTTCGGCTATGTCGAGGAGATGGAGCTGTTGCAGGAAGCAGGTTTTCATCCGCTGGAAGTGCTTCGTTCGGCGACCCTTAACGGCGCCGAGGCATTGGGTATTGCCGACATCACCGGATCGGTGGAAGTCGGCAAGCAGGCCGACCTGGTGGTGGTCGACGAAAACCCGCTGGCCGACTGGAAGGTGTTGTTCGGCACCGGCGCGGTGCGGGTGACCGAGGACAATCGCGTGACCCGGACCGGCGGCGTGCGCTACACGATTTCACGCGGCATCGTCTACGACGCTGCCGAGCTGAGGCGCGACGTGCGCGACATGGTCAGTGCGGCCTGGAACGAAGCCGGCCGCGAATTGACCCAGCCCGGCGTGAGTCCCGCCCGTTGAGCTTCGCGCTCTAATGTACCTCGCGGTTAATTCCGTAACTTTCAGCGAGCCGGAGAGCTCTTAGCTGCAAGGCTGGACCGCGCGCGTTCATCGGGTGCATGCCGACCCGGGCTTTGCGGCAAACTGGACGACGGATTCCAAGCAAGACGATGAAGCCATGACCGACACGCTGATGTTCGTCGATACCAACATCCTGCTCGACCTGTATCGATTGCCGAAACAGAGCCTGAGAGAATTCCTCGCCGCTCTCGAAAACGCCAGCCCGCATCTGATCATGAATTTCCATGTCG
>DATFJJ010000275.1:0-12787 GCA_035269245.1 Wenzhouxiangellaceae bacterium
CTGAGCTGCATTGTTCAAGCGCCTTCCGATTGCGGCGGGGTTGGCTCGGTGGTCGCGAAATTCCACGGTGTCTGCCCCTCCTTTTGGCACCATCTGGAGGACTGTCGCAGGACTCCGGAACCGCAGATTCAGCGAATCGGCCGATAGCTACGATTTCGTTGCGTACCTCTGAGTACGCGGGGGCTTCAAGTATCTGTATGATTCTGCGGGAATATGTGAAATCCCTGATTCACTTTTCCGCGTCTGCGTGGTTCGGCGGGAGAAAGGGATTACAATACCGGCCGTCTATTCAAGAGCATTTCGAGCGAGTCGCATATGTCGGAATTCAGGATCGAGCTTGACGTCCGCTGGGGGGATGTCGATTCATTCGGCCACGTAAACAACGCGGTATTCCTGGCCTATCTGGAAGAGTGCCGAAGCCAGTGGATGGATTCGGTGCCGTGTCACTGGCAGGAAGGCGAGGCCGGACCGGTCGTCGCGAACATCAACATCAATTATCGTCGTCCGATCCACTGGCCCGAACGCGTGGCCGTGACGCTCAAGCCCGATTCTCCCGGTCGCTCCAGCATCAAGCTCGAAAGCGAAATTCGCTCGGCGCCAGCCGGCGAAGACGGCAAGAAAGGCGGCAGGGAAAAGCCTGTGCTGTATGCCGATGCCACGGTGACACTGGTCTGGATCGAGAAGAAGAGCGGAGAGTCGGTGCCTCTGCCCGGCTCGATCCGCGATCTGGCGCATCAAGCCTAGCAAAACCCGCGAACGGGTCTCAAACGCGTTCAAGTTGCTGACTGACTGCCCGCAGCATCGCCCCCTGAAAGTCGATGCGCTCGCTGTTGGCGTTGAGCCTGGGTGCCCTCCCGCTGCGGCTACGCTCGAATTCGTGGCGGTTCCGACATCGCCTCCCCCGCGACCAGCATCCTTTCTTTCACCGCGCTTCCTAAAAACGAATCGCCCGTCGAGAAGCCGGCACTCCTGATCGCGCTCCCGGACCGGGACGGTCGGTTCACCTAACAGCCTGCGAAGATAAGCCGCTATGGTGCATGGCGCCTGTTTCGTTGGGCACGCTTTACCAGGGCTCCCGGTTGTGCAACTATTGACGTTCGTGATATCGGCGGGGAAAAGTTACATGAATCGTGAAACGCATCGAACACCACTGCACTTGTGGATAGTCGGTACTCTCAGCCTGCTCTGGAATGCCATGGGTTGTTTCGATTACCTCGCGACCAAGCTGCGGCTTGATTTTTATATGAGCCAGTTCACCGACGCGCAGCTGGAATACTTTTATGGTTTTCCGGCATGGATGAGCATTTTCTGGGCGTTGGGTGTCTGGGGGGCACTATTCGGATCTCTTGCACTGCTTTTTCGCAGTCGCTGGGCTGTGGCGCTGTTCGCGGTGTCGTTGCTTGGAATGATTGTGTCGACCGCGTATACGGTGTTCTTGAGCGATGGCCTGGAGATCATGGGTAGCGGCGGGGCCGTTTTCAGCGCGGTAATTTTCGTGATCGGGGTTTTGTTGCTGGTCTATGCGCGGCGCATGAGCGCGCGGGGCGTTCTGGCGTGAAGTGTCTGTCAACGTAAATCCCGAGCATCCGGAACGGCCGCGCCGCACCGGATACTCGGGAATCGATTCGGCGCCGGGTGCGCCGTCAGCCGGTGGGTTGATCGGGGACCGACGGCTTGTCGCTGCTGCCCCAGTCGGCGGCTTTTTCCTTGAGCTTGGAGAATTTCTTCGAAACCTTGTCGAGCTTGCCTTCCCATTCCGGGTTGGGCTGTTGGCCCTCGGTCACCTTGAAGAACACCTGCATCAGCGCCGTCATGCCGATCGGCTCGATGACTGCCTGCTTGATGCCCCAGGCGAATACCAGCGCGATGATCAGCGCCAGCGGGCCGGCCGCGCCCGGGAACAGGGAGACCAGGCCGGCGACCGGCGCGAGAATGAGGAGGAAAACAAGGAAGGTCAGACCCCAGATGATGAAGGCCAGCCAGAATGCGTTCTTCAAAAACGATTTGTAGTTCTGGGCGTACAACACCAGCGCAGTCCGGCTGGCCGCCCACGGATTGTCCGCCTTCATCTTGATGTTGTAGGCGAGGATGACTTCGTCCAGATAGGTCAGCGATAGATTGATGATCGTATTGATGAATTTGGCTATGCCCTGGATGCCAGGGATGGGCAGGAAGTTGGCGATCGTGAAGAATGCCCGGTTGAAAGCCTTGAGAACGCCCTTGATCAGTTGATCGACGCCGAACAGCACTGACGATTCGGCAAAACGCTCGCGTACGATACCCTGAGCATAGTCGATCTGCCCCTTGCCCCCGGGCAATTCTCTGCCCTCCATCAGCTCCACCAGCACCGCAATATGTCCGGCTTTGACGAGATACAGAAGATATTCGCGAATGAAGTACATGATGGCCGCGGTGACGGCGAATCCGGCCATGCCGCCCCACAGACCCCCGGCCTCGGCTTCGCCGCCTATGGTGCCGATACCGTAGCCGATACCCGCGCCTACGCCGGTGATCAGCACGTAGGCCAGAGTGATGCCGAAGTAGATCAGGAACCGGAACACCAGGAACGGCAAGGTCTTTGCCATGAGCGAGATAATCTCGCCGATCTTGAAATCCATCATGAAGGGTTTGCTCCGTCTAGGTTATGCGACAGCCAATTTATACGAAAACCCAGCAAAAAACACGCCACCCCCAAGCTTTAAAGCAACAGCCCATCCCGGCCGGGCGGGGTTTGCTCTCGCTCAGTCGAGATTGCGCATGTCGACGAATTGCCCGCTTTCCCCTTCGCGCAGCTTTTCCAGAGATTCCAGGATATTTTCCGCCGCCGCGACCGGCCCCGGCATGTCCTCGGTGCCCCTGGCGTCCTTTAGTTTCTGCACGGACGGGAACTCTTCACTGTCGACTTCATCGCATAGATAGTCCTGCATCGACGTATCGACCAGGCCGGGTGCGAGCGCGGTCAGGTGTGTATCGGGCATTTCGTGCGCGTAGAGCTTGACCAGGTTGTTCAGCGCGGCCTTGGAGAGCGAATAGCCGCCCCAGCCGTAGTTCATGTTGATCGCCGCGCCCGACGAAATTGCGACGATCTGGTCGACCGGTAACTGACGTTCGATGATCCAGTCGAGAATGACCTTGTTCGACCAGACGTTGATGCGCATCATGTGCTCGAGGTCGTGCACGTCAGTTTCGGAAATCTCGTGGATCTTGCCCAGGATGCCGGCGTTGAGGACGACCAGGTCCAGCCTGAGACAGTCTGAAAGCAGCCGTTCCAGTGCTTCGGGCAGCGTGTTGAGATTGGACAGGTCGAACCGCCGGTCGCGCAGGCCGTCATTGTCTTGCACCGGACAGCCGTGCCGGCTCATGCCCCAGACGATTGCGTCGCGTTTGAGCAGAGTTTCGGTCAGGCCAAGTCCAAGTCCGCTGGAATTGCCGGTAATCAGTACATTCATTGCTTTTCAATCACCAGTTTTCGTGAAAGTTCAGTAACAGGTTACACAGGTTGAAATCGGATTTTTGCCTCTTCGCCACTCGATCCCGCCCGCCGGCATTTCTGAAAGACGCAACCTCCCACATGTCGGACTCGCAAGTCAGTTCGCCTCCGAACCGGGATGGCGCTCGAACCAGGCCAGGATATGCTGGATCTTGGTCACCAGCTGGCTGGGGCGCGCGGCGATGCCGTGCGGGGCTTCGGGAATGCGCACCAGCACCGTATCGATGCCGCGCAGTTTCAGCGCCTGGTAGAACTGTTCCGATTCCCACATCGGGGTACGCCAGTCGGCCTCGCCGGTCATCACCATGGTCGGCGTGGTCACGTTGCCGGCCCTGGACAGCGGCGAGCGTTTGAAATAGTGCTCCGGGGCTTCCCAGGGCAGCGCGGGGAACCAGTACTTGTGGAAGAACGGCGTGAAATCACCGGTCAGAACGAAGCTGGTCCAGTTGATGACCGGCTTGACCACGGCCGCGGCGGCGAAACGGTCGGTGCTGCCGACGATCCAGGCGGTCAGGACCCCGCCGCCGGAACCTCCGGTAACGAAAAGCCTGTCGGGATCGGCGATGCCGCGCTCGATGAGATGGTCCACGCCGGAGATGAGGTCGTGGTAATCGTTGCCGGGGTAGGCGTGGTGAATCTCGTTGGCGAATCCGGCCCCGTAGCTGGTCGAACCTCTCGGATTCGTATACAGAACCACGTAGCCCTGGGCGGCCATCAGCTGGACTTCCATAGAGAAGCGCGGGCCGTAGTCGGCGAACGGGCCACCGTGTATCTCGAGAATCAGCGGATAGCGCTTGCCGGCCTCGAAGTCGGGCGGATACGCGACCCAGCCCTCGATCTCCAGCCCGTCGAGACTGGACGGATACTTGATTTCTTCTACACGCGCCAGCTCGCGGTTGGCGATCAGTTCGGCGTTCATCGTCGTCAAACGAAGTTCGTTGCCACGCTCGACCACGACGAGGTCTGCCGGCCGTGTCGGGGAGGTCTGCGTGAATACGACCTTGCCGGCCCCGGCGTCGAAATCACCGCTTGCATAGGGACGTCCCAGTGTCGTGCCGCCGACATTGTCGGCCACGCGACTGCGATCACCGTTGAGTCGAAGACGCTCGACCACCCCGGTGCCGGCATCGGAATAGGCGATGTAGAGCGACTTGCCGTCTTCGGCCCAGACCAGCGCATCGACATTGCGATCCAGGTCGCCGGTCAGATTTTCGGGCTCGCCGCCGCCGAGCGGCATCAACCAGACCTCGGTATTCGTATAGCTCATCAGTTCGTCATCGAAGCCCAGCCACGCCAGGCGGCGGCCGTCAGGGCTGATGGCCGGGGACTCGTCCGGCCCGTAGCGTTCGGTGAGGGGGGTGAGGTCGCCGCTTTCCAGGTCGAAACGATAAAGCTCGGTGTCGCGCCCTTCCAGTTCCCAATCGTCGCGACGCACTGCGGCGAAGACCAATGCCTTCCCGTCTCTCGTCCACACGGACGGGCCATTGTTGGGATAAGGCCCGTCGGTTATCTGGCGCGCGGGGCCGCCGTCGGCCGGGACCACGAAGCGCTGGGTCTGGCCGTGTGGCAGAAAACCCTGGCCGTCGACGCGGAATACAGGCCGATCGATGACCGTCGGGACCGGTGCCCAGTTGGCGCCTTCCGGCGCTTCCAGCGGCTTGACCAGTTGAGGCGGCTCGGTAGGCACGAAGCGGCTGAAGGAGATCCGGTTGCCATCGGGCGACCAGCTGGCGGCCGAAGGTGAATGCGGGCCGTCGGTAATTGCGGTCACGCGGCCGGAGCCGAGCCACAGCACATGCAACTGGCTGTCGCCATCGCCGTCGTTGCCGATGAAGGCGATTCGCGTGCCGTCCGGCGACCAGGCCGGCGAGGAGAAGCTGCCGTCGCCGTCTGTCAGCGGCTGCTGTTGCCGGGAGTCGAGGTCAATCAGCCAGATTTGGCCGAGATTGCGGTCGGTCTGGCTGTCCATGTGGCGGCGAACGTAGACCACCTGGTCGCCATCCGGTGAAAGCGCAGGCGAATCGGCGTACTCCAGTCCGAATACGTCGTGATAGTCCAGGGGTCTGGCTTCGGACAGCAGAGAAACAGAAAGCAGCAGCGAAAGGGTAAGCGCACGAACGATCATTTCAAATCTCCAGCTGAAACCATTGGCTGTGTGGGGGCTCAGTTCAAAAACAAGAGCGCGACACGAGGAGCGTGAAGAAGGGACGAAGGAAACGATGACAAACAGCAAACCTGAATCAAACGGAAGCTTAGCCAGTGCAATCGATTAATGCAACCAGCTTCAGTTCAGCACTTCTGGGTTACCGATTGGTCGTTAGCGGCCCAGCAGTCCGCACCTTTTGCGTCCGGCCTCGTTTCTGCTTACTTCTTATTGCATTTTTAATTTCGTGTCCTTCGTGCTCTTCGTGTTTTTTTATCGCTTTCATAAAGCCTTTAAAGCTTGTTCGGGTCTTGCCCTCAAGCCGAATGGATCAATCTCCAATCGTCGATTCGAACAGCTTGAGAATACGGCGGTACTGGTCCAGCCAGCTTTCCGGTTGCACGTAGCCGTGAGGCTCCAGCGGGTACGAGGCCAGTTCCCAGTCCACTTTCCCAAGTTCGATGAGGCGCTGCGCCAGCCGCACCGAATCCTTGTAGAACACGTTGTCGTCGAGCATGCCGTGGCTGATCAGCAGATCGCCTTTCAGGCCCTCGACGAATTCGATCGGAGAACTGCGCTTGTAGGCTTCCGGGTCGATCTCGGGCGTATTCAGAATGTTGGACGTATAACCGTGATTGTAGTGTGCCCAGTCGGTGACGGGGCGCAGCGATGCGCCGGCGGCGAACACTTCGGGTGCATTGAACATCGCCATGAAGGTCATGAAACCGCCATAGGACCCGCCGTAGACACCGATCCGGTTCGGGTCGGCATTGTGATTTTCGACCAGCCAGGAAACGCCGTCAACCAGATCCTCGAGTTCCGGCGTTCCCATTTGCCGATAGATGGACGTGCGCCAGTCGCGGCCATAGCCGCGGCTGGCCCGATAGTCCATGTCGAGTACGTGATAGCCGCGCTCGGTGAGCAGGTTGTGGAACATCTGCTCACGGAAGTAATACGGGAAACGGTGGTGCGTGTTCTGCGTGTAGCCGGCGCCATGCACGAACACGACGACCGGACGCGGGCCGTCGAAATCCCCGCGCGCCGGGTAGAACTTGGTCCAGATCGGCCGCTCGACATGGCTGGAAGGGACGCCGACGAATTCCGGCTGCTGCCACTCGATCGCGCTGTAATCGTCGGTCAGCGTATCGGAAGCGGCCGTCAGTTCGCCGCTTGCACCATCGAGAACCGCGGCCTGGGGCGGAACATAGCTGTCGGAATATCGAAGCAGGATCCTGTCGCTGTCTGGAAGCGTCGCGTAGCTTTCGAGCCCGTCCAGATCGGTGAGCCGATCCATGCGGTCGCTTTCGATGTCCAGACGATACAGGTCGTAGCGCGTCGGGTGTTCGGCATTGGAAATCATCAGCGCCGATTCGCCGTCGCGGGCGAAATCGATGTCGTAGACCTCGAACTCGCCGCTGGTGTGCTGATTTTGCCGGCCGCCGGCGTCGATTGTGTACAGATGGCTGTATCCGCTTTGTTCGGACAGCAGCCAGGCGGTTTCAGTGCCGGGCACCCAGCCGAACTCGTTGAAAGCCCAGTTGATCCATGCCGGATCGCTGAGACGATGGATCTCTTTCATCGACTGCTCGGTGGCGTCGATCACGACCGTCCAGCGATCCTTGTTGTCTATGGCCCGAACCTGCACAAGTGCCCGGGCATTCTCGGGATGCCACTCGATGCCGTATACCTGGACGGGGCGCGGGTCTTCGCCATCGTGCGGTTCGATATCCTGGGCCGATTTCAGTTCGGCAAGCGGATCCTGGTCGCGCCCGGACAGAGAACCGAGATCGATCTCGTGGCGGGTGCGTGCTTCAAGGTCCAGTAGCCATACTGATTGTGGTGATGGCGGTTTTCTACCGACCAGGGTTCGCACGTCTTCGATTTCGACGTATCCCGATCGGGTAACGAAGCGCGGCATGTGGTCGGACTCGCCGTCGTCGGCGTCTGCTTTCTCTACGACCACAAGCATCCATCGTGCGTCGGGCGAAAGGCTGACTGAACTGGAAGAAAACGTCTTGCCCAGGTACCACGGTGCCGGCCCGCGGCCGGCGTCGGCCCGTGCGTCCCGGACCGCTTGCTCGTGCTGTTCCTGCTCGCGCTGACGCATGCGCTCCAGCGTGGAGAAGAGACGAAGTTGATCGGCTTCCAGCCCATCCTCCGGCGCAGCGTGCGGGTCATCTTCGAAGCGCAGCTCGGCGACCGGCACGGCGGCGCCGCCGTCGAGGCCGATTCGCCACCAGTCGCCGCCGGATTCGAACTGGACGTGTTGCTGGTCGCCCGAGAAACCGATATTGCGGATTGGCTCAATGCCGCTGAACAGGCGCTTGAAAGCACTGGTGTCCAGGTCGCGGAGGAAGAGGCTGTTGCCACGCACTGATAGCGCGTGCGATCCGTCCGCATCGAAAACCGGGTCGGCGGCATCGGTTCCTGCTTCGGCATCCGCGTCCAGCCGGGTCGTTTCTGCGCTGTCGAGATCCACGCGGTAGGTGTCGCGGATGTCGGAGCCGCTGCGCTTGGCGCGGTAAAAGTACGCGCTGCCGTCGAGCTGCCACCAGGCCTGCTCGACCGGCGGGCCGATCCAGTCGGGATCCTGCATGATCGTTTCGAGACCATTGTCGAGATGATCCTCGGCATTATCGGGACGGGGCGCCGCTGCGGTCGAAGCGGCGACGGCGATGAGCAGTAACAACGCCGTTGACTGGAACGGACGGCAGAGCAGGTGATGCAAACGCAACGGACTTCTCCTTTGTTGGGTATGGACGCGTCGAGCGCTCAAGGATACATGCTTCGCGGCGCTGGAAATCTGCTCTCGCGAAGTCGCAAAGAGGCAGGGCAACAGCAGGTCAACGGCGCGCTCGCGCAGAGTCGCAGAGAAATCGGCTTGCAGCTTTACTGGGGCGCTTTACGTGACGCCGGCGATGCCGCAGGCCCTCATGCGGCCTTGCGCAGCTGACCGAAAGCCTGGACGATCCGGTCGATCTGTTCCGGTGTATGCGCCGCACTGAGGCTGATTCGAAGCAGATTAAGGCCTTTAGGTGTGGCCGGCGGCACCATCAGGTTGGTATAGATGCCGTTCGCCAGCAAATCCTTCCAGTGCGCCAGGGCGCTCTCGCGGTCGGGCAGGATGATCGCGGCGACCGGGCCGGGCTTGTCGCTTCCGAGTCGGTAACCGAAGTCGGCCAGCGCATCATAGAGCCTGTTGATGTTGTCCCAGAGCCGGCTTCTGAGATCGGTGCCGGCGACGACCTTGGCCAGCGCGGTGCGGGTCGAGGCGATGACCGCCGGCGACGGCGAAGCGGTAAAAATGTAGGGGCGCGCGGCCAGCCGCAGCAGTTCCAGCTGTGCATGCGGGCTGGTGCAGAACCCGCCGATGCCGCCCAGACTCTTGGAAAACGTGCCGACGACGAAGTCGATGTCGTCGAGCAGGCCGGTTTGCTCTGCCAGGCCGAGCCCGCGATCGCCGAATACGCCGAAAGAATGCGCCTCGTCGAGCAGCAACCAGGCGTTGTGACGTTTCTTGACTTCGATGAATTCGGCCAGCGGCGGCTGGTCGCCGAGCATCGAATAGAGACCTTCCACGACAATCAGCGCGCGGCTGGCGTCGGACCCAAGGCGCGAAAGCCGGCGGTCAAGATTTTCCGGATCGTTGTGGCGGAAGATTACCGTTTGAGCGTTGCCGAGTTTGGCGCCGTCGTAGATGCTGGCGTGGGAATCGCTGTCGAGCAGCAGAAAATCGTCCTTGCCGGCCAGTGTTGCAATGCTGGCGAGGTTGGCCTGATAGCCAGTCGAGAAGACCATGGCGGAAGGCCAGCCGAAAGCGGACGCCAATTCTCTCTCGAGTGCTGCGTGCCCGCTGTAGCTGCCGTTGGCCATCCTCGAGCCGGTCGTGCCGGTGCCGAAATGGTCAAGCGCCAGTTTGGCCGAGTTCACCACGTCGGGATCAAGCGTAAGTCCCAGGTAGTTGTTGGTGCCGGCGAGAATCACACGCTTGCCGTCGATCACGCCCTCGGCGGCGGAAATGATCTCTTCTATCGGCGTGGCCACCGGCGGCGTGCCCTCTGCCCCGAGCTCGGCGCGTGCTGCCGCGAGCCGCGAGAACTTGTCGAACAGGCTCATCGCGGATTGTCCTTGATCATGGTGCGCAACCGCTCGGCCAGTTGGTTGAGTGTCTGCACCTCGGCCAGCACTTCGACGGGCACCGAGAGATCAAGTTCGTCTTCGATCTCCATGACCAGGTCCATGACCTGGACCGAATCCAGCCCCACGTCGCTGGTCAGCGCGGCATCGAAATCGATTCCGCCGATCTGAGGGAGCGCCGTCTCGACGGCGTTTCGAATCGCCTGGTCCACGCGATCGTTGTGAGTTGTCATCGGCTTTTCCATCCCGGCAATGTACCAAGCGCGCGTTCAAGGCGCGTCGTCGGCTTCCAGTTCAAGCATTTTTCGATGCCGAGATTATCGCAGACCCAGTCATGGTGCAGCAGTTCGCGTGCCTTGCCCGGGCTGAGCATTGCACGACGCCCTGCAATGCGGGACATGATCAGCCCGAATGTGCCTCCGGCAGACATGACATGGCCAGGAATCGAAATGATGCGGATTTTTCGGTCACTTGCCTGGCGGGCGAGATCTGCAAGGTCTTCCCAGCGCCAGCCATGGCCTGGTTGAGGGCCCGCGAGCGTCAGGATTTCCAACGTCGGGCCGTGCTCGACAAGACGGCAGATCGCCTCGGCTAGGTCATCGACATGGAGCAGTGAAAATCGGGATTCGCCGCTGCCGGCCCGGATCAGCCATCCACGTGCCAGTGATCGCCAGAAACCTGCGAGGGCCGGATCGTCGGGCCCGTAGACCGCCGGCGGACGCAAGATGGAAAATCGGCTGCAGTTTGAGGCCACGACCTCCTCGGCGGCACGCTTGGAGGCCGCGTACCACGACAGCTCCGGTCGTCGCGCTGCCAGTGATGACAGGTGTATAAGGTGAGTGTCGGGCGCTTGGGCAGCGATGACATCGGTCAGGCACCGCGTTCCACAGATGTTGTCGCGTTCGAAATCGACTGCACTGTTGCCCCGAATCGCTGCGGCGATATGCACGACGCAGCTGGCGCCTTGCACGAGCGTGGTCAGCGCATCGGGTGCATGCAGTGTGCCGTCGACGACGGTACAGCCGACAAGATCATCCGGGAGGTGGCGATTGCTTGCATTGCGAACCAGCAGGCGGATTCTTGCATCGGGGAAGGTGCGCCTGACCGCCCGAACCGTGGCTTGTCCCACGAAGCCGGTCGCGCCGGTCATGGCGATGACCGGCATGCTATCCGCAGTCATTTCGGAACTTGGTGATCGGACGGCTGAAGGCGGTCGCCGGAGCGCACGGAACGGGATGTATATGCGAATACGAGGCGATTACGGACATCGCCGGACGCCGTCAGTCGCTCGCGCAGTAATTTGAGGATGACCTCTAGTTCGCCGGATTCAGTGCCTGCGTATGCGGCGTGCGGTTGACCAGTTCACGCGGCAGAACTTCGGAATCCTCCAGGCCGTTTCGCTTGAGGAAATCAAGCCGTGTGCCGCTCCTGGAGAGCTTGCCGGACGACGTCCGGGGCAGCGTGTGCAACGGCACCAGTTCGATCAGGCAGGCGATACCGAACTCGGACTGGATCTTCTGCTTGAGACGCTCGACGAGACGAGCCTGGCGGAACGGATCCTGCTCGCGGCACTGCACGACAAGCACGGCCACTTCGGTACCGTCCTCGGCAGGAATGGCAAACGCCGAGGCGTCTTCAGCGCGAACTTCGGGCTGCTGCTCGGCCAGGTATTCCAGATCCTGTGGCCAGATGTTGCGACCATTGATGATCAGCAAATCCTTGGCGCGACCGGTAAGGAAAAGGGAATCGCCGGCGCGATAGCCAATGTCTCCGGTGTTCAGCCAGCCGTCGTCCGAAAGCGACGCGCTGGTCGCCTCGGGATTGTTTGCGTAACCGGACATGACGCTGGGACCGCGCAGGAAGATCGTGCCGCAGTTGCGCTCCTCCAGAACCTTGCCGTTCTCGTCGCGAATCTCGACCTCGTAGTCGGGCAGGGGCCGGCCGCAATTGACGAATTCGGTGACCCTGCCTGCCTCGTTCTCGGCGGATACCGGTTCGGCCCGGCGCGACCCGGCCAGGACGTCGGCGTCGAGACGATCAACCTCGAGACCTTGGGCCAGCGGGGCGAAGCTGACGGCCAGCGAGCATTCAGCCATGCCATAGCAGGGCAGGAAAGCGGTTTGGGAAAAGTTGGCCGGCGCCAGCGCTTCGGCGAACTGGTTCAGCCATCCGGCGCGAATCATTTCGGCGCCTACGCCTGCCACGCGCCACGCCGACAGATCGTAGCGATCAACGTCCGAAGAGCGCAGTCGTCGCGCACACAGGGCAAAGCCGAACGGCGGCGAGTAGGAAATCGTGGCCTGGTTGCGCGACATGAGTTCCAGCCACAGACGCGGCCGCATCGCGAAATCGCGCGTTCCCAGATAATCGACCGACAGCTGCGACACGACCGGACCCAGGATAAGGCCCACGAGGCCCATATCGTGATAGAAGGGAAGCCAGGAGACGTAGCGATCGCCCCGGCGTATCTGAACCCCGTACTGGAGGATGCCAGCCAGGTTGGTCAGCACAGCTTGCTGGGTAATCATTGTTCCGCGCGGAAAGCGGGTACTGCCCGAGGTGTATTGCAGGTATGCGAGTTCTTCGGGCGCCGGCGGTTCCGGCAACTCATTCGCGGATTCGAGGGCGGCGAAGGCTTCAAGCGTACCGCTGACCGCCAGATCAAGCCCTTTGACCGACTCGTCGAGAAACGAAACGAAATCTGAAGATGCGTAGGCTGCGCTCGCACGGCAATCCTCGAGCAGTGCGCGAAGATGTTCGACGAACGCGCTCTTGCCGCCGAGGTGCACCGCTGCAGGCAACGGCACCGGCACCAGGCCGGCGTACTGGCAGGCAAAGAACATCACGTGGAAATCCGGTTGGGTATCGGCGACCAGCGCAACGCGGCTGCCGCGCTCCAGCCCCAGCCCTGCGAGGCGATGGGCGATATCCAGGGCGCGCTCTCGCAACTCGGCATACGTCATGACTGCGGTCAATTCGCCGCGACCGTTATGGAAATTGCAGCCGGTCGTCCCCTT
>DATFJJ010000276.1:0-2232 GCA_035269245.1 Wenzhouxiangellaceae bacterium
ATACGATTGCCGACATGGCGATCTGGGCCTGGTACGGCCAACTCGCGCTGGGCCGGCTCTACGACGCCGCGGAGTTCCTCCAGGTGGAGACCTACGAAAACGTCCAGCGCTGGAGCAAGGCGATCGACACGCGCCCGGCAGTGCTGCGCGGGCGCATGGTCAACCGTCCGTTCGGCGATCCGTCGATGCAGCTGCACGAGCGCCACGACGCCGGCGATTTCGAAACAAGCACGCAGGACAAGATCGGCACCGGCGCCTGACGATCAGCCCGGTTCCCCATCGTCGGGAAACGATTCCTCCGGTCGCCATGCGAGCAACGCGGTTGGCAACGCCAACCACACCAGGACTACACCCCAGAGTGCAACCATCAGCAGCGGGAACTGCTCGACAGGAATGGTAATCGGGATGTCGCGCGCGATGTTCTTCTCGACCCGCGCAAGCGCGAACCCGAACAGACCGCCGATCGGGGCGCTCAGGACCCAATAGGCAATGCGATGCGCATGATCGCGGCGAGCCCGATCCCGTTCGTCGGCGAATCGATCGGGTACGTTGGCGACACTCCGGGTGCGCAGGAAGAGCATCAGCAGTACCGCCGCCGATGCTGCGCCGAGCCCGAGGAGCCCGGCGATTGCACCGCTTCCGTCGGCCAGCCACAGCATGGTCAGCCAGATCAGCGGCAGGACGACAACCAGTAGCTTGTTCACTTTGCGTTCCTCTGGTCGATAAGCCCCTCGATCGCGGCCGGGCGCGCAAAAAAACTGTCATCCGGGGTTCCAAACGCGACTTTGTCGATCTCGAGCAGCTGCGTTTGTCCCATGACTTCCACCCGAGTGATTGCCGGGACCAGCATGCCGTCGAATCGCCGGTATTCGTCGACCGACATCACGGCCTGGACATCGCCCATCGGCGACGGCTGAGTCGACTCCATGCCGACCAGCAGCCCGCTGGCGGTGGCGTAGCAGTCGAAGGTCTCGCGACCGGATTTCCACCGCAGCCGAACCCGGAAGCAATCCTGGCCATTGACCTGCGCGGTACCGACGGTTTCGGCCGATTCAACGTACGCCGGATCGCGCAGGATGGCGCCGGGCTCGGACTGCTCGGCCTGAAACTGCAGTTCATCGCCTTCGATCAGACGCGGACCGGTGAACGGGTCCATAGACCAGGTGACATCGCGGGAATAACCCGACAGGATCTCTCCCATCCCCGGAAGCGAAATGCGCGTAACCCGCTCGGCCGGCGCGCGCGATGCGACGACCAGCGTGCCCTCCATGCCGGCCGCCGGCATGCTGAATCTGCCGGTCATCGTCGAATCGGTCTGGGCCAGCACGGCCTCGCGACCGCCGATTTCCTCGATGTAGCGGTCGATCAGGGCTCGCGCTTCCGGCAATTCGTCGGCAAACATCGGCCCGCTGAGCGCGGCGCCCAGTGCAAGTATCAGTGTCATTGGAAATCTATTCATCATTGTCATCGTTCCTTGGTTGTAGAACATGAAAATCCCGCCGGGCGCTGTTCGATCCAGTCGAACGCGGCCAGCAATACCGGGTCGATACAGCCGGTCAGCGTCTCAGGGGTCGGGACGATCACCTGGTCAGGCTCGACGCCGCCACCCTCGATGCGCGCGCCGGTCGGGCCGATGTAGTCGGCCACGACGTACATGAGCGAATCGCCGGAACTGAGCCTGCGCGCATTGGCCGGCAATGCCATGCCGGGTGTTCGGGTGCCAAACACCTGCGCCCGGCCGCTGCCCTGCAGACCGGCTGCAAACATTTCCGACGTGCTTGCCGAGGCCGCATCGACGAGAATCGCGACCGGACCGGCAAACGGCGCCACTGCCGTGCCATCGGAAAGAACGCGCCGCGGCAGTGCGCGGAAATGAATCTCTCCCGAAGCGTTGCGCATCGTGCCCAGGGTCGTGACTTCGTCGAATAGCCAGCCGGCGACCGGCATCATCATCGCCATCACGCCGCCGGGGTTACCGCGCAGATCGATCACCAGTCCGCGACAGTCCAGCAGCAATGGCAGTGCGCGTTGTAGTGCGGCGCCCAGTGCCGGTACCCAGCTTGTGAACTCGATCCTGCCTATGCAAGCACCCGAATTACGCGCGACCCGCTCGGCGTCGAACTCGAAACGCATCGGGGGCAGTGTTCCGGCCCGGAATGTTTGAACGGGCGTTGCCTCGGGCGCGATTTCAACGTGCACGACGCGACCGTCGATATCGGCCAGGCCGAGTCT
>DATFJJ010000277.1:0-16480 GCA_035269245.1 Wenzhouxiangellaceae bacterium
TCTGGCGTTGGCAGTTGAGCGTGCTCGCGGCTTTTGACATTGGATTCCTGGTGTCTTCGTTATTTGGTTATTTGGTTATTTGGTTGTTTGGTCGTTTCGAAACGACGAAGCGACCAGCCTTCCGGCTACCGTTTTCCGGAAACCGGAAACCGGAAACCGGAAACCGATAATAGTATGTCCGGGCACCGGAAATGAAAGAAGCCAGCCGGATGGCCGGCTGGCTTCTGGTGATGACCGGACGGTGCCGATGGCGCCGGAGCGCCGCTGCGATCAGAAATCGTAGCGCAGCGTCAGGCGGATTTCGTAGACCGAATTCGAACGGCTGGTGAACGCCGTCGGGTCGTCGTCGAAATCGTTGTAGCGATAGAGACAATCGCTGGCCTGCAGGCAGGTCGTACGCGGCGCATCGCCGGTCAGCGCAGCCGCACCATCGATACCGTTGGCGGCAACGTCTGCAGCAGACACCAGGTCGGCCCGGACGATGCCGGCCTGGCCGAAGAACGGCCCGTTGGTGAACCTGCCCCACTCGCTGTTGAGCAGGTTGGCGAAGTTCTCGATATCCAGAATCAGCTTGAAGCGGTTTTCGCCGACGAAGCGGCCGAGACCCGGAATGCCCGGAAGTTCCTGCTGGAACCGCAGATCCCAGATGTTGTTCCAGCTGTCCACGCTTTCTGAATACGGGTCGTGAATCTTGCCGACCGGTATACCGTTTTCTTCCACGTAACCGAAGAAGCCGGCAACGTCGAACCCGGAACCGTAAACCACGCTCGGATCGTTGACCGGGGTCGGGATGTACAGCGGATTGTTGTCGAACGGATCCTCGCCCAGCCCGGCCCGGCCAAACAGCGCATTGTTGCGACCGATATCAAAAGAGGTACTCCAGACGTCACCCTTGAACAGGCGTCCGAACACGTCGACGCGCGAAGACAGGTTCGAGATGAAGTTACGCTCGTAGCCGAAGTTGAACTTGAACGAGTGCTCCTGCTGGAACGGCGAGGTGCGTGGATCCGGGTTGTTGCGGTCGACCGCGAACAGCGCGCGCCAGTTCGAGATGCCGCGCGAGGAGGTGCCTTCGCTGACAATCTCCGAATCGGTGTAGGCATAGCTGACGTTGAAATCCAGGCCGAAGTCGTAGCGCTTGGCAAGCGCCAGGGTCAGCACGCTGGTTTCGGCGCCGTCGTTGTTGGTCAGGCGGGTCAGGTTCGGGATTCCAAGATCGTTCAGGTCGGCATAGATCGGGCGCCCGTCCGGTGCAACGCCCGTGGGCAGTGAATCAGACAGTTCGGTCTGGGCAATGTTGACCCAGTTGAAGCCGTCCTTGGCCCGCGTGTACAGATACTGGGCCGAGAATACGTAATTGTCACCCAGATCCATGCCGCCGAATTTGGCGTCAAAACCCTGCTGGAAGCGCAACGAGGCCTTCCAGTCCGACGGGGTATCGAAGTCTTCGCCGATATAGTCGATCGGCTGCGCGACGCCCGTGGCTACGGCGTCGAGAAGCTCCTGCGGCACCTGCGTCAGGTCGACCTGGCCCGGCATGAAGGCGAATTCGCCGAAGGTCGGCAGCTGGAAGGCATTGGACACCCAGACTTCCGGGTTTCCGCCGGAGAACAGCCCGACGCCGCCGGTGATGCTGGTGCGAGACGCCGGCGTCCACAGGAAGCTGACGCGCGGCAAGAACAGGTCGTTGCCGTCCAGGTTGTTGTCGGTACGCACACCGTAGGTATCGAACACCGGCTGGCTGAACACCGGCTTGTCGTCCTGCTCGAAGCGCTCGTAGCGCAGTCCGTAGCTCAGCTCGAAGTCCGGCGTGATCGCCCAGCTATCCTGGAGGAACAGCGCGATCCGGTCGTAGCCCCACTTGGCTGCACCATCGTTGGCATTGTTCGAAGGCACGTTGACGTAGAACACGCCCAGCGGATTGTTGTTGATCAGTTGATCGGCGGTCTCGAAGATGAAGTCGCCCTGCGAGAACGGTACGAACAGGTTGAACAGTTCGTACTGATCGATCTCGGTACCGAAGGTCAGCACGTGATCGCCGGCAACGTATTCGCCGGAAGCCAGAATTTCCAGCCGCTCGTCGTCGAATTCGTTGGCGTGACGGAAATTGTCGCAGCCGGCGACAAAGTCAACACCCTCTGTCAGCAGGCCTTCCAGCGGCGTGCCCGCGAGGTTGCCCGGGAAATCGTCTTCGAAATCCAGAGAAATCTGGCCGATGCCGGGACCGGCACGACAGTTCTGGCCGCGGGTGAATTCGGTGTAGTTGACGCGCAGGTTGGTCGAGAAATTGTTGGTCCAGTCCGAGAAAAGCTGGGCGGTGTAGGCCTCGATTTCCAGCGGCGTGTCGTACCAGGCCGAGGTGAACTCGTCGGCGCCGACGCTGACATCGGATTCTTCGGTGTTCTGGTAAGTGAACGAAAGGCGGTGGTCGAGATTGACGTTCCAGTCAAGCTTGACCAGCGTGCGCTCGGACGTTTCGGGGACATTCGCCACATCGGGGCGGGTGCCCGGATCGAAGCCGTAGGTGGACTGGATGATATCCCGAACCGCGTCGAAGAACCCCGGCTGAATGCCATTCTGCTCATCGAAGTTGGTGAAATCGACCGGTGCGGCGTTCTCGTACTCATCGTAGGAGACGAAGAAGAACAGCTTGTCCTTGATGATCGGGCCACCCAGGGTGAAGCCGTATTCTTTTTCTTCGAAATCACCCGCGTCGAAATCTGCGCCGTTGAAACCGTCGCCGAATTTGTCGCCGACGAAGCTGTCGTCCTTGTAGGCGTAGAAGACCGAACCGTCGAATTCATTGGTGCCCGACTTGGTTACCACGTTGACCGAGCCACCGACGAAATCCGAGGCCAGGACCGAATAATCGGCCACCGCCAGGGTGGCGGATTCAACCGCGTCGAGGTTGATCGGCGAACGCGAGGTGGCGTATGTACCGTCGCTCAGGCCGAAGTTATCGGTCTGGGTAGCGCCGTCGATCGAAAACGTGTTGAAGCGCGGGTTCACGCCGGCCACGGAAAGCAGGCCTTCACCATCGGACTGGGCCAGCGGGTCGCGCAACAGCGTCTTGATGACGTCGCGGTCGATCGCCGGCTGTTCGGCGATATCGGTCGCACTGAAGGATGAACCCACGCCGTCATTCAGGTCGCCCAGCACAGATCGCTGAGCCGTGACCGTTACGACATCCGTGGTCTCGCCGGCGGGTTCGACGCTGATCGCCAGCGGGTTTTGCGAACCCGGCTGCAGGAATATGCCGTCCCGCACGACGGTCTGGTAATCGGCGGCGGTCACCCGGATTTCGTAGGGCCCGCCAACGCGCAAACCGCTCGCAAAGAATTGACCGGTGCCCCCCGTCTCGCTTCGCGCCACCGTTCCGGAAGGCACGTGCCTGATGCTCACCTCTGCTCCCGCGACGGGATTGCCGTCGACGGAAACGACTTGACCGCGGATGCTGGACGAGGTCTCCTGCGCCATAACGGCTTGGCCGGAAAGGCCGCATGCCATTACCAGCAGCGCCAGCAACGGCAGCGCCCGCGCGGCGCGGGCCAGTTCAACGATTTTCATGTGCACTTACTCCCAAAATATGTGACTTGGTGGACTCTTGACAAAGCGTTCAGACGAACGAAAAACTCACGCAAGAACCGATTCAGGTTCCTGGAAGCGCGAACAGAAGGTTAGCTATCCCTGATGACAGACTCGTTAAAACTTTATGCAAATTTAACAGAAACGACCCTGCGATGGGACGATTTGACCGGCCTGTCGACCGATTTTTCGGCGTGCATTCGATTTGCTGCCCCAAACTCCCCGATCTTGTTGTCAAGCAAAGCGATCTGCAGTACAATTGCCGGCTTGATTTCGGGGTGTAGCTCAGCCTGGTAGAGCACTGTCTTCGGGAGGCAGGGGCCGGAGGTTCGAATCCTCTCACCCCGACCACCATTTCCCTGCGACGGGATTCCGGTGGTCGTCGATTCGCGTCATCCCGGG
The DNA here is from genome assembly GCA_035269245.1 of Wenzhouxiangellaceae bacterium. Classification (GTDB taxonomy): domain Bacteria; phylum Pseudomonadota; class Gammaproteobacteria; order Xanthomonadales; family Wenzhouxiangellaceae. The sequence goes on from DATFJJ010000277.1 coordinate 3,988, forward strand.
GCGCGTCAGGGCTGGAATTCTCAAGCCCTTGAAAATCCTCAATTATCTTTTGAAATTCGAGACGCGCTCGGCCGGTCAGCGCGAGCGCGTCAGATTATCGGGCGTCTCGGCATGCACGACGACATCGTCTTCTATCCTGATTCCGCCATACGGGGCAAGCGTCTCGATTGATCTCCAGTCGATGCGCCCCGAGATCGGCCGCTCCTTCAGCTCCGCCAGCAGACTGGGGATGAAGTAAAGCCCCGGCTCCACCGTCACCACGTTGCCGGTCGCAAGCTCGCGCGTCAGCCGCAGCATCGGATATTCGGACGGCGGCGGCAGCGGACTGCCGTCGGGCGCCAACTGTCCGGCCACATCGTGCACCTGCACGCCCAGAAAATGCCCCAGCCCGTGCGGCAGGAAGGTCGATGTCACCCCCGCTTCGAGCATGGCATCTATCTCCATGTCGCAGATGCCGGACTGGCGCAGGATTTCGGCCACGCCCCGGTGCGCCTCGCGGTGCAGGTCCACGTAGCTGCGTTCGGCCTGCATGCGCCCGGCCAGACGCTGCTGCAACGCGTCCATTTCCCGGATCAGGCTGGAGAACAGGCCGTCGTCGGCACTGTAAGTCCGGGTAATGTCCGCGGCATAACCGTGGCAATCCGCGCCGGCGTCGATCAGAAAACTCCTCGACTGGCGCGGCGGCGATACCTCCCGGTACTGGTAATGCAGAATTGCGCAGTGCTCGTTCAGACCGACGATGCTGTTATACGGCAGCGTATTGGGCTCATGACCCGCGGCTTTCAGGTAGGCCAGGTGGATCTCGAGCTCGGACGCGCCGGAGGCGAAGGCCCGGGCAGCCGCCTCGTGCCCGCGCATGGCAATGCGATTGGCGGTACGTATGCACTCTATCTGCCAGTCGGTCTTGACCGTGCGCATTTCGTCCAGCCGGCCGAGCAACTCGGTCGGGTTCAGGTCGGCGTGCCGCCCCAGCGTCCCGAAATCGACGGGATCGCCGATCAGCGCGGTGGCCGTCGGGGCTTCCAGTACCGGCTGCCAGGCATCGGGCCCGGTAACGATCTCGATATCGTAATGATCGGCCCACCACGAAGCCGGCGACTCGGGCGGCGCGTGCCAGAAATCGTCCGGCAGCACCAGCCACAACGTCGGCCGTGAGCCAGGCTGAATCTCGAGCAGACAATCGGCATTCTGCGGCAGCGGCAGCCAGGCCACAAAATGCGGATGAGCCCGGAACGGCGGGTGGTAATCGTCCTGGAAGCGGGGATGAGAGCGGCCGGAGTGCAGCAGCAGGCGGTCGTAGCCGGCGCGTGCCAGCGCACGCTCGGTGTTGTCCGTCAGGGTTGAGACATGTTGGCGATAGAGCGAATCGCGTTGCTCGGGCCGGGGCATTTCGGTCATGAATTCGATCTCGATCCGGTAGACTTCAGGAAAAGAATTCTAGCCTACAGCGTCGGCGCTGTTTTCATGCACCGGCCGGGCCCTCTTCCACCTACAGAAATCCGGCAATCGACCATGACGCTGCAGCTCTACAACACGCTGACCCGATCGAAACAACCGTTCGAGCCGCTGGACCCTGCTCGCGTGACGATGTACGCCTGCGGCCCGACGGTCTACAACTACGCACACATCGGCAACGCACGTCCGGCAGTGATCTTCGATCTTCTTTATCGCTTGCTGCAGACCCGCTACCCCAACGTGATCTACGCCCGGAACATCACCGACGTGGACGACAAGATCAACGCCGCGGCAGCCGAGCAAGGCATAGCGATCGGCGTCATCACCCGCCGATTCACCGAGGCCTACCACGCCGACATGGCGGCACTCGGCGTTGGTCGTCCGACACTCGAACCACGCGCCACCGAACATATCGGCGAGATCGTCGCGATGATCGAGCGACTGATCGCGTCCGAACATGCCTACGAGGCCGAGCAGCACGTGCTGTTCGACGTCGACACCTTCGAAAGCTACGGCCGGCTTTCGGGCCGGGACCGCCGCGAGATGATCGCCGGGGCCCGCGTCGAGGTCGCGCCCTACAAGCGCAATCCGGGCGATTTCGTGCTCTGGAAGCCGTCCGACGAAAGCCAGCCGGGCTGGGACAGCCCGTGGGGCCGCGGCCGGCCGGGGTGGCATATCGAATGCTCGGCGATGAGCGCCGCGCACCTGGGCGAAGTGATCGACATTCACGCCGGCGGCCAGGATCTGGTGTTCCCGCACCACGAAAACGAGATCGCGCAGAGCTGCTGCGCGCACGGCTCGAAGCTGTTCGCCCGTTACTGGCTGCACAACGGCTTCGTCACCGTCGAGAAGCGCAAGATGTCCAAGAGCCTGGGCAATACGCTGGTGGTGCACGAACTGCTCAGACACTGGCCCGGTGAGGCGATGCGATACCTGCTGCTTTCGGCCCACTATCGCCAGCCGCTGGACTGGTCGGAAAACGCCCTGCGCCAGGCCGTGACCACGCTGGACCGCCTATATCGCGTGCTCGAAGACCATCCGGTTGAGCAGGCAACCGAGCCTGCCGCGACAGTTGTCGATGCGCTCGACGACGACATCAACACGCCGGCGGCGCTTGCAGCGTTGAATGCCCTGGCGCGTGAGCTCGGTCAGTGCGAAGACGCCGGTCAAAGCACTCGCCTGGCCGGGGAATTGCGGGCGTCGGGGGAATTGCTGGGATTGTTGCAGCAGCCGGCCCAATGGTCGGAACAGCGCCAGGCCGACGCCGGCCTCGATCCGGACCACATCGATCAACTGGTCGCCCGGCGGACCCAGGCGAGACAGCAGCGCGATTTCGCCGAGGCCGACCGGCTGCGCGACGAGTTGGACACCATGGGGGTTGAGCTGGAAGATTCGCCGGACGGCACCCGGTGGCGCGTCAAGGCACGGGAAAGCGGATCCCACAGCGAGGCTTGAATCAAATGCCTTCGGAAAGGTGAATAAAGAGATGACCATAGACGAGGTGCAGGACGAGATCATCGACGAGTTCTCGCTGTTCGACGACTGGCTGGATCGGTACCAGTACATCATAGATCTGGGGCGCAAGCTCGAGCCGCTGACGCCCGAGGAAATGCGCGACGACGCGCTGCTCGCCGGCTGTCAGTCGAGCGTGTGGCTGCACGCCTCCGGGGATGCGGACTGCCTGGAGTTTCGTGCCAACAGCGACGCAGCAATCGTCTCCGGGCTCATCTATCTGCTGCTGCGGGTCTACTCGGGCCGCTCGGCACGCGAAATTCTCGAGGCGAGGCCGCGATTCGTTGAAGAACTGGGCCTGAGCGAACACCTCTCCCCCACCCGTGCCAACGGCCTCAGCGCGATGCTGGGCGCGGTCCGTGAAAGCGCGGACCGGGCACTGCAATGACGTCGGACGGCAAAACGACCGAAAAAATGGCGGGCGGCACGAGCACCGCAAGACCGGCAGCGGCTTTATCGTGAAGTCATCGGGCCGACCGGCAGGCAGAAAGCGGCCCTTCTGGGACCAGGTCAACAACAATCTGGTCGCGCTTATCAGCCTGATGCTGGCCATCACGTCGCTGGGCTACAACACCTGGCGCAACGAGAAAACCGAGATGCAGCGCAACTGGCGCCAGGCCTCGTTCCAGATCCTGGTCGAAGTGGGCGAACTGAATCAGATCATTCTGATGCGCCGTTACTTTCCCGAAGCAACTCAAATCGAGGAGAATCAATCCGGCGAAGTGCGGGGGGCACACAGCTGGGTCTCCGGTTGGGGCAAAGCCACCATGATCCGCGACCTGGCGACCGTCATGCCCGAACCCATGCCAAAGGCGGGTCAACGACTGTTCGAAGCCTGGCAGGAGCACGCGGACGATCTTGACAACCCCGACAACGAGACAGCGCGCGAGACGGCATCGAGCGAGCTTCTGGACGCCGTCGAATATTTGCGCAACTCGACCGTGGAACTGATTGGCGACCTAAGCTGAAATCCTAGGGAACCCCGGCACTCGCTGGTGGCAGCGAACCGTGTCCTGAAAAAAAAGACCCGCCAGCGGCGGGTCTTTTGGTGCGCGATCCGAAATCCGGGTCAATTGCGCCGATTCAGGATGGAGAGCACGACACGTCGATTCTGCTGACGGTTTTCGGGGCTATCGTTCGGCACCTTGGGCCGCGTTTCGCCGTACCCGACCACGCGCAGACGATCGCGCGAAACACCGTTCTGCACCAGGTAGTCGGCGACCGACTGGCCGCGTCGAATCGAAAGATCCTGATTGTATTCGTTGGTGCCTATGCTGTCGGTATGGCCTGCGACCTCGATCAGGATGATGTCGTCGCGAGGGGCAAGGATGTCAGACGCGCGATCGAGCTCGGCACGGGCTTCGGGGCGCAGCGCCGAAGAATCGAAGTCGAACAGTACCGTGCTGTCGAACTCGAACATCACTTCAGGCTCCGGCTGCGGGCGCGGAGCGGGCGGGGGCGGAGCAGGACGCACCGGCTCGCTGGGCGGCGCCGCGGGCGCAGGCTGCGGCGGGCGCGGCGGCTCGCCGAACGAGAAGCCCAGCCCGATCGATGCGATCATGTCGCCAAAACCATGGCTCGTGTTGCGGGTTTCCCGGTCGTTATCGTAGCGGCCTTCCAGCTGGGTCCTGAGGCGTACGTTCTCGCCGAGCTTCGACTGGATGCCCAGGCCCCAGGAGATATACATGTCGCGGCCTTCGTCGAAGGCATTGTTATGTTCCTGGATGCCCAGACCCACGAGCCCGTAGGGTCGATGCCGATCACCCATGTCGCCGAAATGATAGCGACCGGTCAAACCGTAGCCGAATATATCGAAGTCCCGATCAAAACCGATTGGGACGTCGAATCCGATACGCGCCAGTTCATCGCGCTCGAAGTCGGTTGAATACGAGTCGATCTGCAGGTCCAGACTGAAATTCTGACTGAAGAAACGGCCGAAATAGGCACCGAAATACGCCGTTTTCGATCCGGTCAGACGGTCGTCACCCGGGCGCGCGATTCCTCCCATGACACCGGTATACCAGCGATCGTCGAGCACGACGTCTTCGGTCTGGGCCGAAACGATGGTGGATCCCAGGACTAGGCCTGCCAACAGGATGCGCTTCATGCTGATGCTCCAATTGAATTTGAAACTACGGTTATATGGATCAAAATGATACCTGATCGACAGCGGAACGCAAACAAAGCCTGCTTCCAGCAGCTCGAGCAGTATCTAGCGACTGTCCTTCATCTGCTTCTGCTTGAGTTCCCAGCGCTCTTGAGCGTCCAGGCAAAGCGTCGCGATGGGACGTGCTTCCAGGCGCGCCAGTCCGATTTCTTCACCGGTCTCTTCGCAATAGCCATAGCTGCCGTCTTCCACGCGCGACAATGCCTGGTCGATCTTGCCCAGCAGCTTGCGGTAGCGGTCGCGGGTGCGGAGCTCCAGACTGTTTTCGGTCTCTCTGGACGCCCGCTCGGCCTCGTCGCCGACGTCACGAACTTCGCCCCGAAGGTTGTTGATCGTCTCCTGAGACTCCTCGATGAGATCCTGACGCCAGTTGAGAAGCTTCTGGCGGAAATATTCCAGCTGCTTCGGGTTCATGTATTCTTCCTTCTCCGAAGGCCGGTAATTCTTAGGCAGCTTTACTTCTTTCTTTGTCATGTGTCGGATGCCCTCAAGACTCGCGTCGTAGCCAACAAGATGGTGGGAAGCCGGCGATTATATACCGCGTTCGGGGAGTAGAATCAACCATCGTGCAATCCTTTCTTATCAAAAGCATCCACGTTTATCGTCGGCTGCTCTCTCCGGTGATCGGCCAGCAATGTCGATTCACGCCAACCTGCTCGCGCTACGCGGAGCAGGCCATCGAGCTTTACGGTCCCGGACGGGGCAGCTGGATGGCGGCCAAACGCATCCTGCGCTGCAACCCGCTGTGCGACGGCGGTCACGATCCGGTGCCCGGCAATGAGGACCTTTGCCGGATGGACGGGCACCCCCAGGACGATCAGCTCGGACAAGAAGATCAGCTCGGATGAAATGGCTCGCCCGGCGCCTGGATCATCTGGGGAGCGCCACCGCCGGGGGCGCAGGCGGGCTGGGCTTTTCACAAGCGCCGGCGTTCACCCATGCATACCTGCAGCGCCTGGGCGGCCATATCGACGAAGCGCGGCGAACCATAGACAAGCTGGCGACCGGGGACATCCTGCCCTGGCTGGGTGGAGAAAGCCGCGAGCAGGCCGTCGCCGAACTGTCGCTTCGACTGTCCGAACTCGAGCGTTTCCAGCAGGTGCTTCTGGATTCGCCTGCCCTGTTGCGGCCACTCACGCTGATGCGTCACGCCGACTGGTCGATTGCACGCGGCGCGGCAGAAGCCTTCGTTCCGGCGATACCCGTAGATCCCGCCTCGATTGTCTGGACACTGACCGGCGTCATCCTGGCGGCGCTGGCCTGGGATGCAACCAAGATTCCGTTCTGGGCGGCCGGCAAGATGCGTGCGCGGCGCGCTGCCGCTACATCGCAACAATCACCGAAACCCCGGCAAAAGTCAGGCAAACGCCGCCAACCCGCCGAAGACTCATCGGCTCCTTGAGCACCCACCAGGCAAACAGCACGATAAATGCTGCGGCCGTTTCGTTGAGCACCGACGCCACCGAAGCCGGCGCAAGTCTATATCCGCCCAGCCACAGCAGCATCGCGAGATAGCTGGCCAGGAAACTGGCGAATACGATCGTCCCCCAGGGCTGCGGGCTTCGATAGCGGGCAATCACTTCAGACCAGCTTCGGGTCACCAGTACGAACGCGAGCATGGCCAGCGTACCGGCCGCGAGGCGCAGCCCCGCCGTGGCGAAGAAGTGGTCACCCTCGAGCACCGGCTTGACCATGACGATGCCGACCGCCATCATCATCACTGCACCGGCCCCGTAGAACATGCCCAGGCGAAGTGCGCGCGGCGAGACATCCATCCGGTTGCTGCGCCAGGTCACCAGCAGGATGCCGGCCAGGACCAGGGAAAAGCCTGCCAGCTGCCAACCCCGCAGCAGCTCGCCGAGATACAGCGACGACAACAGCACCACGAAAGGACTGTACAGGCTTGCGACCACCCCGGTTCGAGCGGCGCCCATCAGGTTCAGCGCGCGCAGGTACCAGGTGTCGGCCACTGCAATCCCGATAATCCCCGAGGCGCACACGATCAGCCATTCCCTGCCCGAAAACGCCGGGAGCGCATCGCTCTCGACCGCCAGCACGGTCAACCCCATCAGCACGACGCCAAGCAGGTTCTTGAAAAGATTCAGCTCGAAGGCCGGCAGGGTTTCGCCCGAGCGCCGGAACAGCACCACGGCAAGTGCCCAGACGGCAGCGCAGGCAATCGAGAAGAATTCGCCCACTGTGCTTCTAGTCGACGGATGGGCCGCCGGCCCGAGCGCGCAGCGCGAACCACCACGGCGCCAGCATCAGCATCGCGATGACCAGCTTCACGCCGTAATCGCCGATCGCAAGCGTCACCCACGGCATGCCGGTGGCGTAGAACGCCAGCGCAAAGAAAAGCGCCGTATCGACCGCCGAACCCACAACCGACGAAAACAGCGGCGGCTGCCACCAGGCCCGGCGGCGCAGCCGGTCGAACACCTTGATGTCGAGCATCTGCGAGACCAGGAACGCGGTGCCCGAAGCCAGCGCGATTCGCGGTCCGGCGAGAAACGCCGATACCACCACGGCCAGCGCGAATCCGAACCAGACCACCTTGCGCGCCATAACAGGGCCCTTGAATCGGTTCGTCAGATCGGTAATGAAATAGCTCACCGGGTAGGTCAATGCCCCCCAGGTCAGCCAGTTGTTGATCGGGTACTGGACCAGCCAGTTGGCGCTGGCCACGATAACCATCATGGCCAGCACCATCGTTACGGTCAGTCGCATGCACGGGGCTCCGGAGCCATTTCCGTCACGGGGCCAGATCCTCTGAAGCCGCCGAACGCGTGCCCGGAAGCGGGCAATTGCTTTCGGGCCGGTAGGAGAAGACCACGGCGCGCTTGCGCCGCTCGGTCAGATTGCTTCCGGCCGCGTGCAGCAGGGCCGCGTGGAAAAACAGGACGTCGCCGGGCTGCAGTTCCACCTGAACAGCACTGTCGATCCAGGCACGGTTGGCCTGGTGGTCGGTGCGGAAGAACCGATTCGAATCAAAGGCCCGAGTGTCGAACACCGCGTAATGGGACCCGGGAATCAGACGCATGCCGCCGTTGTCGCAGGCCTCGCTATCCAGCGCCGTCCAGGCATTGACCAGCTGCGGACGCTCGAACGACCAGTACCGGATATCCTGGTGCCAGCCGGTAGCGCTGGAATAGTCGGGGTGTTTGGTCATGATGCAATTGTGATGCGCTCGCACCACGCGGATATCCTGCGTCTGCAGCAATGCCCTGATCCAGCCCGTAACCTCGCTGCAACAGGCCCAGTCCGCGAAATCCGAACCGCGACCCAGCGCATCGAGCAGGCGGCGCACGGTCAGCCCCCCGGGTGCATCGCGATCCGGCGGTGCGCCAGGGTACGCCACATCCGCCTCGTACTCGACCGGCCCCAGGGCTGCGGCCAGATCGCGCTCCACCGAAACCCGCATCCGCTGCAGCTGCGCGGGGGGACACAGACCTGGAACGACGACGAAACCGTCGCGCTCGAATACCGCTTGCGCGGCTGACATATCGGCAGTAATCTCGGGCATAACGTGTTCTTCGATGACTTTTCGTCGACATTGACCGGTGCGAGCGGCTTGTCGACGAAAATGTGCCTGTACAGGTGGTCGAGAGACACTACACTACAAACAACGATTTTAGCACCCCGGACTTATGTCGATCCCGGTTCTCATCCTGATTGCGCTGCTCGTTCTCGTTGGCCTCTGGGCCTTCTGGCCCGCCCCGCTGGCCCGGCTGTTTCGCGCACTGGACCGGCGTGGCGGCCGGCTGAAGTCCTGCCGCGTCGAAGCCGGCGGAGTCGATTGGCACGTTCTTGAAGGCGGCCACGGTGAAACCCTGGTGCTGCTGCACGGGTTCAACGCAGACGCCGACCACTTCAACCGTGTCGCCCGACACCTGACCGGTCACTTCCGGATTCTCGCACCTGACCTGCCCGGGTTCGGCGAGACCCGCTGTCCGAACGCGATCGACTACCGAATCGAGGCCCAGGCCGAATCGGTGGTCACGTGGATGGACCGCGTCGGTATCCAGCGCTGCTATCTCGGCGGCAGTTCCATGGGCGGCTACATTGCATGCGCGATCGCCGCGCGCCACCCGGACCGAATCCGGGCGCTCTGGCTGATCGCTCCGGGTGGCGTGGAGAGCGTGGCGCTCTCGCCGCTTTTCCAGGAAATCGCCGAAGAACGACACAATCCTCTGGTGATTCGCGACCGGGCCGATTTTCGTCGGCTGATCGATTTCTGCTTCGTTCATCCACCCTGGATCCCATCCCCGCTGGCTCGCTTCCTGGCCGACCGTTCGGCTGGGCGGGCAGTCGACCACCAGCGCGCATTCGACGCAATTCGGTTCGATTCGACGCCGGCCGAGAAGCTGGCCCGCGGCCTGGATGTACCGGCATTGATCGTCTGGGGCAGATCCGATCAGATCCTGAATCCTGCGGGTGCTCCGGTACTTCAGGGATGCATGACCCATGCAGAAACCCTGATGCTGCCGGATACCGGTCACCTTCCGATGCTCGAAAACCCGCGCACGGTCGCCGAATGCTGGATCAGCTACACCGAACGGCTGGCCAGAGCCGACGGCCCCGAGCCCGCCAAACGAGAGGTTGATAGTTCGCCGCAATCGGCGTCGTGACGGCATAACCACGGCGTGGTCTGCGCGGCCCGAAATCGCGCTGCTCCACCCATCCGCGCGAATGGGTCGGTCGGATGGCCGCATGGCGTCGGCCACACCTCCCCGGTCACGATTCCCGTGGAAACGCGCCCTTGGGCTACAATCAAAGTCCAGTCACAGCGTTCAGGAAGGGCATGGCCTTATCGCGCATTCCACCGGCAGATCTGCGCTGGCGCGTCGACCCTCGCACTCTGACCGACGACGAAGCCTCGCGGAACGCACATTCCGGGACGCTCGACCGTCTGGTGAGCTCGCTCAGGCAGGCGGTGGCCGACAACTCTCCGGCTCGTGGACACATCTTCGTTCGGGGACATGCCGCCAGCGACCGTAGCCTGCTGCTGAAATCCGGCCTCGAGGCCATCAGGCCGCCGGCCCGTGAGCATCACGACTACTGCCTGGTGCACAATTTTGTTTATCCCGATCGCCCCCGGCTGCTGCGTCTGCCGGCCGGGAGCGGCAGAAAATTTCGCGCCGGACTGGGCGAGATAAGCCGTTTCATTCGAGACCAGCTCGAATCGGCGCTGGAAGCCCGCCCGATCCGCAACCGTCTCCAGGCGCTCTCGGACCGTTCCGACGCTGAAATGCGTCGCCTGACCCGGCCGCTGGAGAAGAAGCTCAAGCCGCACGGCCTTGTGCTTGTGCGCGAAGAAGTCGGACAACTGGTTCGGCTGACCGTGCACGTGCAGCAGACCGGACGGGTCATCACCCAGGACGACCTGGCCAATCTGGTCGCCAAGGGTCAGGTCAGTCCCGAGGAATTCGAGCAGATCCGGGCTGTGATACGCGACTCACAGCCGCAAATCCGCAAACTCACCGAAGCGATCAACAAGACCTGGAACCACGCCCACCAGCTTCGTGGCCGGCTGCTTCGGGCCGAGACCCGGCGGCTACTGGCCGACCTCGTGCAGCCGATGCTTCGCCAGTTCGATGATCCGGGCGTCAAGGAGCACGTCGAGGCCATTATCGGAGACGTGCTCGAAAAGCGCGTCGATACCCCAACCGGACACCTGGCCGATCCGGAATTGCTTTACAGCGTCAACCTCGTCCACGCCGCCGTAGACCATGGGCTGAACGTGGTCCACGAGCATGCGCCGACGCCGCGCAATCTGGGCGGCACGATCGATCCCTCCTGGTTGGAGAATCGGCGCTCGGTCGCTTCTTTCCTTGGTGTTCGCGGTGGCAGCCTGCTGACCGCCAACAGCGGATTTCTGGTTATCGACGCTGAAGACCTGCTGGAGCATCCCCGCAGCATCGCACTGCTGCGCAACGCGCTCACCAACGGCATGATCGGCATCGAGCCACCGCCCAATAATGCCTCGTCGCCGGCGGTTTCGCTGCGGCCGGAACCGATTCCGATCGATGCGCGCCTGATTCTGTGCGGCACCCAGCGACACTGGCAGCGACTGCAGCAGGACTTTTCCGAGTTCGTCGGGTTGTTTGCCGCCCCGATAGACATTCCGGACTCGATCCCGCGCGATGCCGCGGGCGTCGGATGGATTGCGGCAAGACTGCGCGATGCCGCCGAGCGCGTCCACTCCGCCCCGATCAGCGATGAAGCCATTGCGGCGCTGGTAGAGCAGGCAGCCCGCATGGGCGGACGCCATCGCCTTTCGACGCGCATGGGCGACCTGCTGACCGTGCTGCGCACGGCCGCGGTATTGGCCGGCACGCCGGAAAACGACCACGTGTCGGCCGTTCATGTACACGAGGCGATCGACCGGATGCGTCCGCTCCGTCCGGTCAATTCAAACCCACGTTTCGAAACGTCGGGGTTCCCGGCCCGTCAGCATCAGCTGGGACAGGTTCACGTCTGCGGCCTGGAGCGCGACGGCGACCGGAATTACGGTCAGATGATCCGTGTCCAGGCCAGCCTGGCGCATGCTCCGGACACCCGCATCGCCTTCGAAGGTGCGGATCAGGCACCCGAATCGGAAATCAGCATCAGGATCGAAAGTGCGCTGGCCCACTCGATGCGCATGAACCAGTCGATCGGACTACACGCGCTCATCAGTTGCGGTGGGACGTCGACCGGAAATCCGCCGCGAGCAGGCGGGACACTTATCCTCGGCTCGGTCCTGGCGCTTGTGAGTCGTTTGTCCGATATCCCGCTGCGACAGGATCTGGTGGTGATCGGCAGCCTGGACAGTGACTGTCGACTCACTCCGCTGGACGGGATCAACGCCCGGATCGAGGACTGCTTCCAGATCGCGCAGCAGAATCAGGCCACCGGCAGCCCGGGCGTCATCATCCCGACAATGCAGCGCGAAGAACTGATGCTTAGGCCCGAACTGATCCAGGCCGTGCGCAACGACCTGTTCCAGGTCTATGCCGCGGGGAACCTCAGTCAGGTACTGGAAATGCTCACCGGCGCCAACCCCGGTCACTGGCGAGACGGCAAGTTCACCGCCGACAGCATGTTCGACCGGGCACGCAAGCGCCTCACAGCCAGCTGATCGGCGCGTCTCCAGAGGACCGTTTCTCCGGCCGTTGATCAAAGCCCGCTCCCACTTGTTGCATCCCGGAAAAACAGGGTATAATTGCGCGCTTGATTAGCGGTGATCGGGGCTTTTGCACAAAGCCCGCCTTCGGCAGCCTTGCGGCTGTGCATTCTTCGAGGAGGGGGTTTTCTGGAAAAGCCCGGTCGCCAGACACCACGCAACATCAGTTTGCCATCAATAGTTTGGAGTTGAGA
>DATFJJ010000278.1:0-3903 GCA_035269245.1 Wenzhouxiangellaceae bacterium
GGCCGGGCGATGACGCTGGCCGAGGAACTCGACGCGTTCAACCGCGAGCGCCAGTCGATTCAGGCCGACATGGTCGAGACTGCCGAGCAGCTGGCAACCGATTTCCTTTCAGGTCTGGACGGCATGGCCGGCGGCTTCTGCCTGCACGATCCCAACTGGCACGCCGGGGTCGTTGGGCTGGTCGCCTCCCGGATCTGCGAGCAGACCCGTCGACCGGTCGTCGCGCTGGCGCCGGCCGGCGACGAAGGAGACGAAGAGCTCAAGGGCTCCTGCCGCAGCCCGGCCGGCGTCCACATGCGCGATCTGCTGGCCGAGCTGGATGCTGCCAACCCCGGCCTGATCGGACGATTCGGCGGCCACGCGCGGGCCGCCGGACTGAGTCTGTCGCCCGACCGTCTTCAGGCATTTCGCGAGGCGTTCGAGGCGCGTGTCGAGACGCTGAAATTCGGCCGCGACGAGGTGCTGAGCGACGGCGAGCTCAGCGGATCCGAGTTCAGCCTGGAAACGGCCCAGGCAATCATTGACGCCGGGCCCTGGGGGCAGGGCTGGGACGAGCCGCTATTCGACGGGCGGTTCAACGTGCTGGAGCGCCGGGTGGTCGGAAGCAAGCATCTGAAGATGGCGCTAGAGCCGGCCGGCGGCGGCCCGGCGCTGGAAGCGATCGCGTTCCGTGCAGGCGATCTTTGCCACCAGGAACTACCCGAGCCGCTGCACGTGACGTTTCGCCTCGAGCTCAACCGCTGGCGTGGCAACGTCAGCGTGCAGCTCAACATCCAGCATATGGTGGAGAAGGTCGTCGCCGCGGCGAGTTGAATTTTCTCGAGCTGAGAGCAAAGATACTCAATACGATGCTGAAGCCGTGGATAGCGCGTGGCACAAGATCGTGACCCGGAGGTTCAGCGAGAGTCTCGCGCTTTGATTCGATTCAGGCTTTTGGCGGCGAGCAACGAGAGCAGCGCGGCAAGGACGATTGTCGCGCCGAGACCTGTCGCCGGTATGGATTCCGGAGACGTTTGAGTCCCCTGCGCGACAACGAACGACTGGGTTTCCGTCGGCATTCTGGGGTCGATATGCGTGACCTGGTAGTCGCCGGCTGCGAGCGTTCCTACATTCCACGTGAACGTATATGGTAGCGGTGTGCCCAGACACGGGTTCTCGGTGCTGTCCCTCACCTCGAAAATGAATTCGGTCCCCTCGATGGTCTGGGTTGTGACCGGGCAGGGGCTGCCTCCTGTAAAGGTAAATGAGACCGGAGTATCGGCGCTTGGATTTGACGGCTGGACTGTAATCATGACGACGATCCCCAGTTTTTTATTCGACAGAACATTCATTCTAAATCATAAAAAGGAATGTAAGGAAAACGGGATTTCTTCAAGCTCGCTTCCCGGCTCGTTCTTCCGCCGCTAAAGGATAGAAAAATTCGTCGAAGGTTTTGCCGGACGGGGCTGTGCGGGCCGCGGACGCGTTTGGGCTCGCCTTGGCGAGAACAACCAAACTGCGCTCACCCAGACCACGCTGGCGCATCCCGCGAAGACTCGTCGCACCCGTGGCCATTCAATCAGAGGTTTCCTAGCGTTTGCGGCCAAACAGGCCGCCCAGCAGCCCGCGGGTAAGTTCACGGCCCAGGCGGGACCCGATCGAGCGCATTGTCGACTTGATGAACGCCTCGCCGACGCCCTGACGGTTGCTGCGCCGGCGCGGGCTTTTTTCCGCCTTTTCGGCTGCCTCTGACTCGGCCTGCCGCCGGGCCTCAGCTTCGCGGGTTTCGGCCTCCTTTGCCGCGGCCTCGGCCTGGGCGGCGAGCATTTCGAACGCCGATTCGCGGTCCAGGGACTGGTCGTACTTGCCGCCGACCGGGCTGCGAGACATGACCCGGGCGCGTTCGTCGTCGCTCAGCGTGCCCATCCGGCAGCCCGGCGGGCAGATCAGCGCACGGTCCACGGGCTGCGGAATGCCTTTCTCGCCGAGCATGGAGACCAGCGCTTCGCCAACGCCCAGCGTGGTTATCGCCTGGCGAACGTCGATGGCCGGGTTGGGCACGAAGGTCTCGGCGGCCGCGCGCACCGCCTTCTGGTCGCGCGGCGTAAAGGCGCGCAGCGCGTGCTGGACGCGGTTGCCGAGCTGGCCCAGGACTTCGTCCGGGATGTCGTCGGGGTTCTGCGAACAGAAGTAGACGCCGACGCCCTTGGACCGGATCAGCCGCACGACCTGCTCGACGCGCTGGCGCAGCGAGGCCGGGCAGTCGTCGAACAGCAGATGCGCCTCGTCGAAGAAGAACACCAGCTTGGGTCTGTCGCTGTCGCCGACTTCCGGCAGCTGCTCGAACAGCTCCGACAGCAGCCATAAAAGAAAACTGGAATACAGCCGCGGCTTCATGATCAGCTGCTCGGCGGCCAGGATGTTGATGATGCCGCGGCCGGACATGTCCTGGCGCAGCAGGTCGTCCAGCGCCAGCGCCGGCTCGCCGAAGAAGCGGTCGGCACCGTCGTTTTCCAGCTGCAGCAGGCGTCGCTGAATGGCACCGATGCTGGCGGTGCTGACCAGCCCGAACATGGCGCTGATCTCCTGCCGGTTCTCGGCGACGTGGTTCAGCAGGGCGCGCAGATCCTTGAGATCCAGCAGCAGCAGGCCGGCCTCGTCGGCGACCCGGAACGCGACGCTGAGCACGCCTTCCTGGGTATCGTTGAGCTCCAGCATGCGCGAAAGCAATATCGGGCCGATTTCGGTGACCGTGGTGCGCACCGGGTGGCCGCCGTTGCCCCAGAGGTCCCAGAACACGGTCGGATTGGGCTGTTGGACGTAACCTTCGATGCCGATGGTCTCGATGCGCTCGTCGATCTTCGAATGCGGCGTGCCGGCCGCGGCCAGCCCGGCGATGTCGCCCTTGGCGTCGGCCATGAACACCGGCACACCCATGCGCGAAAAGCCTTCGGCCATCAGCATCAGGGTCACCGTCTTGCCGGTGCCGGTGGCGCCCGCGACCAGGCCGTGGCGGTTGGCGTATCGGGCGTCGAGATGAAGCTGCTCGGCACCTTTGCCGATCAGGATGGCTTCTTGGGTCACTGGCTATTCCGCGTGCTCGAAACAGTCTTCATGTTAATCGAAGCGCCATTGGTGGAAACGCCGAATTGGCGGACAGGGGTTGATCTTGACGGTTTTCGGGACCGACTCCGCTACAGTATGCGCTTTGATGCGGGAAGCTTTGAATGGCCCTGGTCACGATCGCCAAACTTCACGACATAGCACTGGCCCAGATGGTGCGGATGAAATTCGAGTCCGAGGAAATCCCGGTTCACCTGGGTTCCGAAGGCTTCGCAACCTTGCTGGGCGTGCAGAGCAGCTATAGCGCCGTTCGCGTTCAGGTGCCCGAAGCCTACGAGCCGCAGGCGCGGCGCGTCTACTCGGAGCTGATGCAGATCCTCGAGCAGGAGGAGTAGCGAGCGCCAGTTTGCTTCAAGTGCCGCGCGACTTCTTCGCCCGGGGGTGGGTCTTGTCGTAGACCTCGGCCAGGTGGGCGAAGTCGAGGTGGGTGTAGATCTGGGTGGTCGACAGGTTGGCGTGTCCCAGCAATTCCTGCACGGCTCTCAGGTCGCCCGAGGATTCCAGGATGTGCGAGGCGAACGAGTGCCGGAGTTGATGCGGGTGCACGTGCTGCCCCAGGCCCTGGCTGACGGCGCGTTCGGCTATGCGTTTCTGGATCGCGCGAATCCCCAGCGGCGTGCCTTTGGCTGTGGTGAAGATGTAGCGTGAATCGCCGCGGCTGAAGGTGGCCGAGACGCGCCGCCATTGCTCCAGCGCGGCCAGAGCGTGCCGGCCCACCGGCACGATCCGTTCCTTGTCGCCCTTGCCGATCACCCGCAGCAGGCCCTGGGCGGGGTCCAGCCGATCCCAGCGCGCGTCGGC
>DATFJJ010000279.1:0-5224 GCA_035269245.1 Wenzhouxiangellaceae bacterium
CACTACGGCAACGCGATCACCATCCCGGCGTTCCTGGCCAACCGCTTCCCGACCCGGGCGCTGTCTCTGCGGACCGTCTCGGCGATCGTCATCGTGATCTTCTTCACGGTCTACACCGCCTCCGGCCTGGTGGCCGGCGGCAAGCTGTTCGAAAGCGCCTTCGCCGGAATCTTCAACTTCGGGGGCTTGAGCGACTATTCGGCGGGGATCATCATCACGCTGGGCATCGTCCTGGTCTACACCGTGGTCGGCGGCTTCCTCGCAGTGAGCATGACCGACTTCGTCCAGGGTTGCATCATGATGCTGGCGCTGGTCATCATGCCGGCCGTGGTGCTGTTCGGCGAAGGCGGCGGCGGGTTCGCCCAGGCGTCGCAGACACTCGACAAGATGGACCCGGCCTTTCTCTCCTGGACCGAGGGGCTGACGCTGGTCGGCTGGCTGTCCGCGGTCACCTGGGGGCTGGGCTACTTCGGTCAGCCGCATATCATTGTCCGATTCATGGCGATCCGCTCGCTAGAAGAAGTGCCCACGGCGCGCAACATCGGCATGACCTGGATGACGATCTCGCTGATTGGCGCCCTCTCGCTGGGCATCTTCGGCCGCGCCTACGCCGTTCGCAACGGTATGACCGTCGACGACCCGGAGACCATCTTCATCATTCTGTCCGACCTGCTGTTCCATCCGCTGGTCACCGGTTTCCTCTATGCGGCACTGCTGGCCGCCGTGATGAGCACGATTTCCAGCCAGCTGCTGGTCTCGTCATCGTCGTTGACCGAGGACTTCTATCGCTTGTTCCTGCGCAAGGAAGCTTTGGACAAGGAATGCGTGACCATCGGCCGCATCTCCGTCGTGCTGGTCGGCCTGGTGGCCGCAGCAATCGCGTCCGACCCCGACAGCCAGGTCCTGGCCCTGGTCAGCAACGCCTGGGCCGGCTTCGGCGCGGCCTTCGGTCCGCTGATCCTGATGTCGCTGATGTGGCCGCGCACGAACGGTGCCGGCGCACTGGCGGGCATGGTCACCGGGGCGGCCACCGTCATGACCTGGATCGCCCTGGGCTGGAACAGCGCGTTTATGGGCGGCCCCGGCGTCTACGAGATCATCCCCGGCTTCGTCCTGGCCTGGATCGCGATCATGGGCGTGAGCCTGGCCACGGAAGATGCCCGCGAGCACCAGTTCATCGCTCGGTAACAACGTGGCTGGCCACGTCCGGGCGCAGGCTAAGTGGCTTCAGCTCGAAGGAATGAAAATCGGCACCGGAAACGAAATCGGCGCTCACCCGGAGCGCCGATCCCTGAGGGCAGCTGCCCACCGTGTTGCACGTCACTTCAATTCCGCGGACGATTGACGATCTGCGGATCCAGGCTGATGTAGTAGCGGTCATGGCCCGGACGGACCAGCTCGACGGCCGGCTTGTAGTTGTAGGTCTTGTTGTCGTCGTCCTTGTCCTCGACCACGATCACATGCGGGTGACTGGAATCGAAGGAGATCTCCATTTCATCGCCCTTGCCGCCGTCGGGCACCACGATACTCATGCCCCGACCGTACTTGGTCGCCCATTCGACGTCGAAGGCCTCGTCGCCCGAGCAAGGGGATTGCAGCAGGAAGACGATGTCGACGTTCTCGTTGTATTCCGAGCTGTCGAAGTCGACGGCTCGGTCCAGGTGGATGGAGCCGTCGCGATCCACAACGGTATCCATACGCGGCGAAGACGCCTGGTGCGTGTATACCGCGGAGCCGCCGAAATTGCCGTTCCCCTGGTCGCTCACGTGGAACTCGACGTTGATGTTCAGGATTCGATTCTTCTTCATGCTTTGCTCTCCCTCGTCGAAATGATGATCCTGCACCGAGTCGAGCTCGAGCACGATGCACCGGTCGGGCCTTGGTGCGCTCTACGCCCGCTGTCCCTCAGTTGCGTGGACGATTCACGATCTGCGGGTCGAGACCGATCTTGTAGCGGTCCTTGCCCGGCCGGACCAGTTCGATGGCCGGCTTGTAATGATACGTGTTGCTGTCGTCGTCCTTGTCCTTGATCACGATCACCTGCGGCTGGCCGGGATCGAACGCGACGTCCATCTCTGTTGCCTTGCCCCCTTCCGGCACATCGACGGTCATTCCTTGAGCGTATTTGGTCGCCCATTCCACGTCGAAACTGTGCGCACCTGAGCACGGCGTTTGCAGAAAGAAAGCCAGATCGACGTTCTCGTTGTATTCCGACGTATCGAAGTCATTGACCCGATCCAGGTGAATGGACCCGTCCGGGTCGAGCGCACTGCTCATGTCCGGCATGGAGCTTCTGTGGGTATAGGTAGCGCCGCCGCCGAAACCGCCATCGGCGGTATCGGTCACGTTGAATTCGACATTGATGTTCAGGATTCGATTCTTTTGCATGTTCATGGATCCTTTCTTGGAGTAATGATCGAAGCCGGATCGTAGAAAACCTCCTCGGCCTGGATGGCTCTGTCTTCGGCCGGGGGACGTTCAGGCAGAAACCCCTCAAGGTAGATTAGCACTGCAATCACCCTGGGCAAAACCGGATCCAGATCCCGGATCGCCGCGATGGCCGACGGGAGAAGCGATGCATCGCCGATGGAGGTCAGGTCCACCGCCTCGATCGCATGAACCATCGACCAGGGAAGCGCCGCATCCTGCTTGCTGAAGTTCGGATCCCGGCCGAAGTCCTCATGAAAACGAAGTAGCTGCGTACGTGCTCGCTCTTTTTCCTCGAGGGCAAATGAAATGGCAATTTCCATCCAGCGGGCATTCATCAGACCACTGATCGTGCGTGACACCTGCGTCGAATCGACCTCGACCATGACCTGGGCACGCTGCAGGGCGCGCCGATTGAGTTCGCGAGCCTCGATCCACTCCCCGTTGAGCATCAGCGCCTCGACCGCTCGGTTAGCGCCCAGAACCGCCGTGTCCTGCCAGAAGCTGTTGGCCGGATCGAGCTCGGTCAACTGCGTGATCTGTTCGAGACCCATTCTCGCGACATCGAGCGCAGACGGATATTCGCCCTTGAGCATCGTCAGGTTGGCGATCTGCAACAAGGCGATCGCACTGCCCTCCAGCGCGCGAGCGTCCCGATCGTCCACGGCGAGAATGCCGGCGTAGACGGCCTGCTCCTTCCGGCGTTGGTCCATGGCCGCGGAAAGCGCCCCGGTCGCCTGAAGCGCATCCGCCAGCCAGGCGTGCCCCTGGGCAAGCTTCCACTGGTTTTCCAGGTCATCGCGATCGGCGTTGGCAAGCGCTCCGATGATCGCCAGCGAGCGCTGGAAGTATTCGATGGCTTCCGGGTTCCGGTTCTCGTAGTGCAGCAGCACCCCGAGATTGACCAGCGAGCTGGATTCCTCGACCTGCCAGGCCGTGTTGTCCGGATCGATCGCGACCAGCTGCCCGGCCAGCCGGTTGTATTCGCGGAAATGGCGCTCGGCGGCCTCCAGGTCACCGCGCTGCCAGGCGATGTAGCCCACCCAGAAGGTGCTCTGCGAGTGATCGAAGATCCGATTCGGATTGTCGGGGTCCCGGTCGAGCAGTTCAGCGGTCGTGTCCCGGGCCTCGTCGAAGGCCTCCAGCGCGCCTTCGGAATCCGCCTCGAGATTCCGGACTTCGCCCACCAGGTGCAGCGCCCGCGCCCGGCGGCCCAGCGAGTCGGCATCCAGAGCGCCGATCTCCTGGTTGGCGTAGTAGTCCATCGCGCGCTGGCCGACAGCGTTGAAGATCTCGAGCCGGCCGACCGGCTCGAGCTGCATGCGCAGATCGGTCAGCATGAACTCGACCAGGCCGTCGGCTTCGGCGCGCTGCCGGTCCGCCTCGATCTGCCCACGAACCGCCATCACGGCCAGCACGGTCATGCTGACGGCGAGAACCGTCGCTGCCGTCGCATATCCGATGAGCTTTCGCTGTTTCCGGATTTCGTCGCGCCTGGCCAGTTGCCCCAGCGGAACGCCGGTCAGGCCAGCGACCAGCTTGAGCCTGACCAGGCGCTTGCCGTCACCATCGGGGCGCGCATCCGCGGCCAGCGGCTCGGCCGGCTGGTCCGACAGCGCACCCGATTCGTCGACTTTATGCAGCAGCGCCGGGCCGAAGCACTCCGCCGCATCGCCGGCGCCCGGCACCCCGTCGGCGATCACCACCAGCACACGGGCCTCCCCGTGCTGCTGCTTGAAATACCGCACCTCTTCGTTGACCCACCTGGACCGCGCCGAGTCCGGAGACGCGATCACGATCAGGAACCGGGATTGCTCGAGCGCCTTGTAGAGCTCGACGTTCAACTCACCGGCAACGGGCAGCTCGTCGCGGTCGCGGAAGATCGGCGTGAGCCTGGCGGGCGCCGGGCCAAGAGCTGTTTCCTGCCCGACGATCGAGGCCGGCAGACGGTAGGTCTCGAGCGCCTTGTGCAACCACCTCGCCACCCGGCGATCGGCGTGGCTGTAGCTGATGAATGCCTTGTATCGGAAGGTCTCTGCCACGATCTTCGAACGCCATCGCCGGACTCCTCCGCATCATAGCCCAACCGGGCTCAGGCAGCCTCCGAAGGCTTTTTCTTGATCGGACAGACGGAACGCGGGGTAATCTCCGGCAGGGGAGACCGTCGAGCTTCGACCCGACCCGTCAGGAAAGGGCCACAATCAGGCTTGCATTCGGGAACGCGTCCGCGTGTGTCCGGATTCTGACGAGCGCTGCGGACCGAGCGCTGCGAAAGGCTGCGCGGCTACTGCTCAGCGCTCGGCAGAAAGGGAGAATGCAAGAAACAAGACCTGACCCCGCTTTCCGCACAAATATCGGGCAACCTAAGTAATAGATGATTAGGGCAATTACAAACAGTAACGAGGACACCCAGAGGCATATCCAACTAAAGGGCAAACTCATTTGAAGCGAGATTTCTTGGCCGGAAATATTCAGAGCAATTTCTCGAGGGAGATCGGAAAACACCGCTGCCAAAATTGGAACGACTGAGAACCAAGTGACCAAATAGCGAAACACATGGACAGAGAAGAAATCCCTATAGTCTTCCCAGCGCTTGGGCACGAACACCGTTTTCGCGAGATGGCATAAACGCTTCATTAGCTTTCCTCCAGCGCCCCCAACGCCGGCAACTCCTTCCCTTCCACATACTCCAGAAACGCCCCACCCGCCGTCGAGATGTAGTCCACCTTGTCGGCCACGTGAAATTTCTCGATCGCCGCGATCGTGTCGCCGCCGCCGGCCAGGGTGAAGCCGGGGC
>DATFJJ010000280.1:0-5999 GCA_035269245.1 Wenzhouxiangellaceae bacterium
AGCGCCTCAGCGACAACAACGGCAACGAAGCAGCCAATCGTTACGGCCTTGCGCTGGCCTTGATCGATGCACGCCGAACCCGACGTGCGGTCGAGCATGTATCGTGGCTGCTGCAACGCGATCCCGACGACCAGCTGTTTCGTATCTTGCACGGAGAAATGCTGCTGGCGCAGAAAAAGACCGACGAAGCGCTGGAAGAATTCGAGACGCTGCATCAGGCTTACGGCCAAAGCACGATGATTGCGCTGGCCTATGCCAACGCGCTGCTCAGAAGCGAAGACAGCAACGACTCCGCACAGGCGGCCAGCATTCTCCAGAACCAGCTCAGGCGAAATCCTGACGATCCCCGCATCACCGAACTGCTCGCGCATGCCGCCGACCGGGCCGGCGACCCGGTACGCGCGGCCGAGGCGGTGGCGACCAATTACTACCAGCGCGGCGGCCTGCCGCAAGCGATCGAGCAGTTGCAGCGCGTGCTCGAACGCGAGGATCTCGATTACTACGATCGTGCGCGAATCTCGGCCAAGCTCGACCGGATGCGGGTCGAGCGCATGCGGACCATACCCGAACCGGCCCAGCAGTCCCGCAGATAGCATAACCTGTCATTATTTTCGTTGGCCTGCACCAAATCGATGCGGAAAAGTTTCACGAGACCGAAAGATGACTGTAACGAACCAGTCACAACCAACCGGATAATCGAACGGGAGACAATACCGTTGTTCGAAATTCATGAAGCCCACCATCCTGGTCGTCGACGATGAGGCACCGATCCGCAACATGCTGGCTTTCAGCCTGAACAGAGCCGAAATGAACGTAGAGGTCGCGGCCGGCGGAGACGAGGCGCTTGATCGGCTCAGCACCGCAACCATCCGCCCCGATTTGATCGTGATGGACTGGATGATGCCGGGTCTGGATGGCCTTCAGCTGACCCGTACGCTGCGCGAAACCCCGGCCCTGATGAACATCCCGATAATCATGCTCACAGCGCGCGGCAACGAACGCGACCGCACCTCGGGACTGGATTGCGGCGCCGACGACTACGTCATCAAGCCGTTTTCGACCCGCGAACTCATATCCCGCGTTCGGGCCGTGCTGCGTCGAGCCCAGACGAATGCCGGTCGCGAGAGCGACGCCACCGAGGTTCTGCAGGTCGGCGATTTGCGGCTCGACACCGAGTCGCACCGCGCTCTCGCCGGTGACCGCCCGCTCAACATGGGCCCGACCGAATTTCGCATCCTCAGGCTGTTCATGAGCGCACCCGGCCGGGCCTGGAGCCGGGCTCAGCTGCTGGCCGAAATCTGGGGCGACGGTCAGACCGTCGAGGAACGGACGGTGGACGTGCATATCCGGCGACTGCGAAAGGCGCTGGAAAATACCGGCCATGCGGAATTCGTTCAGACCGTGCGCGGCCACGGTTATCGATTCTCGGACGTGGTCTGATGCCACTATCGGCCGAGCCCGAACCGTCCAACGGTTTCGAACCCGAGGGGTCGGGGCCCGTGCGGCGGGTGATTCAGGCCGCACCGGCGCTGAAAGAGTGGCACCGTGACGATCTCGAAGATCCGCGGCTTTACCTGAATCGCGAGCTCAGTCTGCTGTGCTTCACACGGCGCGTGCTGGAGTTGGCGCGCGACCCGGAAGTTCCGCTGCTCGAACGGGTGCGCTTTCTGTGCATCTCGTGCACCAACCTCGATGAATTCTTCGAGGTCCGGGTTGCGTCCATTCGCCAGCGTCTGCAGCACGGCGCCACCCAGTCGGGCACCGACGGCCTGACACCCATCGCGACCCTGGAGGCGATTCGCGAGGCGGTGGGAGAACTGGTCCAGGCGCAATACCGGGTGCTCAACGATGAACTGAGTC
Source organism: Wenzhouxiangellaceae bacterium (assembly GCA_035269245.1). Lineage (GTDB taxonomy): Bacteria > Pseudomonadota > Gammaproteobacteria > Xanthomonadales > Wenzhouxiangellaceae. Next base: position 1,861 of record DATFJJ010000280.1, read on the forward strand.
CGGCCCTGGAAGCCGAACAAATCCGCATCCTGAAGCGCTCGCAGTGGAATCGACGCCAGCAGCGCTGGCTGCATCGACATTTTCAGCGCGAACTGATGCCGGTACTGAGTCCGCTGGGGCTGGACCCGGCGCACCCGTTTCCGCGCATTCTAAACAAGTCGCTCAATTTCGCGGTAGAACTCGACGGTTCCGATGCATTCGGACGCGACCCCGGCCTTGCGCTGGTGCGCGCGCCGCGCTCCCTGCCTCGCCTGATCCGGATTCCCAAGAGCTATACTCGCGGCCCCAACGACTTCGTATTTCTGTCTTCCATTCTGCACGCGTTCATCCACGAGCTGTTTCCGGGGATGCATGTGCGCGGCTGCTACCAGTTCCGGGTGACGCGCAATTCCGAGCTGTTCGTCGACGAGGAAGAAATCGAGGATCTGGCGCATGCGCTCGAAGGCGAATTGCTCGAGCGCGGCTTTGCCGAGGCTGTTCGGCTGGAGTTGGCCAGCAACTGCTCCGACGAGGTCGCCAAGCTGCTGACCAGCAAGTTCGGCCTGGAAGACGGCGATGTATATCGCTGCGACGGCCCGGTCAATCTCAACCGGATGAGCGCCGTCTGCGAACAGGCTGACCGGCCAGACCTGCTTTATCCTGCGTTCACTCCACGCGTTCCGGCCGCGCTTGCAGCCGGCAACAACCTGTTCGCGGCCATGCGGCGGCGCGATTTTCTGCTTCATCACCCCTACGACAGCTTTGCCCCTACGGTCGAACTGCTGCGCCAGGCGGTTGCCGATCCGGATGTGCTGGCGATCAAGCAGACGCTGTACCGCACCGGCCCGGATTCGGCTGTGGTCGGACTGCTGATCGAGGCCGCCAGGGCGGGCAAGGACGTGACCGTGGTCGTGGAACTGCGCGCGCGCTTCGACGAAGAAGCCAATATCACGCTGGCCACACGCCTGCAGGAGGCCGGGGTGCAGGTCGTCTACGGCGTAGTCGGTCACAAGACCCACGCCAAGATGCTGCTGCTGGTGCGACGCGAGCGGCGCCAGATCCGGCGCTACGTGCATCTGGGCACGGGCAATTACCACCAGGGCACGGCCAAGGCATACACCGATTTCGCACTGCTCACCGCCAGCCAGCAGTTCGGCGAGGATGTACATGCGCTGTTCATACAGCTTTCCGGGCTCGGGCGGGCGGCCCGCATGCATGAGCTGGTGCAGTCTCCCTTCGACCTGCATGACTTCCTGCTGGCACGGATTCAGCGTGAAATCGACCACGCCGAAGCCGGTCGGCCGGCCGGCATAGACGCCAAGCTCAATTCGCTGACGGAGCCGAAGATCATCCAGGCGCTTTACCGGGCATCGCGCGCCGGTGTCGCCATTCGCCTCGTCATTCGCGGCACCTGCTGCCTGCGCCCGGGTCTGCCCGGCCTGTCGGATAACATCCAGGTGCGGTCGGTACTCGGACGATTTCTGGAACACTCGCGGGTATACCGGTTCATCAACGGTGGCGAGCCGGAGGTCTGGGGTTCGAGTGCGGACTGGATGGAACGCAACCTGTTCCAGCGCGTGGAAGCGGCATTTCCGCTCCACGAAGAACGACTCGCCGAGCGAATGGCCGAGGAAGCAATCGAACTGGCCTTCAGCGACAACCGGCAGGCGTGGTTGCTGCAGCCCGACGGGAGCTACCTCCACGCCTGGCCCGAAAAAGGGAAATCGACACGCGTGGCGCAGGAAGTGCTCATGCAAAAGGCCGAAAAGGATTAACCCGACGCCGAGCGGGAATCCGCGGGTACGACACCTGGCCACAGTTTCCCTGATTGGCCTCCCGGCTGATCTGCCCACAGCGGTTATCATCGCTGACTTGACCAAAACACCATAACCGGATGCCTCACCGCAACCTGTACGCCGCCGTGGACCTGGGAAGCAACAGCTTTCACATGCTGGTCGCGCGCCGCGAGAACGGCGAACTGCGCGTCATCGACAGGATTCGCGAAATGGTCCGGATCGCCGGCGGCCTGGATGCCGAGGGCAAACTGGACGAAGCCACCCGATCGCGGGCGCTCGAATGCCTGGCCCGTTTCGGCCAGCGCCTGGCCGAAATTCCCGACCATCAGGCCCGCGCGGTGGGCACACAGACCTTTCGCCGGCTGAAGAATCCGCAGCATTTCCTGGTCGTGGCCGAAACGGCGCTGGGCTGCCCGATCGACATCATCAGCGGTCGAGAGGAAGCCCGCGTGGTCTGGCTGGGCGTGAGCGAGGGCACTTCCTTCGCCGACCGATCCCGAATGGTGATCGACATCGGCGGCGGCTCGACCGAGATCGCGGCGGGAAACGCGCCAGAACCCGAATTCACCGAAAGCATACAGTTCGGCTGCGTGGGCGTGACCCGCAAGGCTTTCGGCAAGGGCAGGATCACCAGGCGCCGCTGGCAGCGGGCGGCTGACGAAATCGAAACCGAATTGCAGGCCATCGCGCCACAGCTGGCCCGCACCGGGTGGCGACATGCGATCGGTTCTTCGGGCACGATACGGGCGGTCCAGAGCATCGTCGCGGCCCGGCAACAATCACTCCCTGGCCCCATCGAGGTCGCCCAGGTTCAAGCGCTGTCGAAGGCGGTGATCGAATTCGGCCATGTCGAGCGAGTCGACCTGCCCGGCCTGTCGAGTTCGCGCCAGCCGGTCATCGCCGGCGGGCTTCTGGTGCTCCAGGCGTGCATGCGGATCTTCGGCATCGAGACCCTGGAAGTCAGCCCTTTCGCACTCAGGGAAGGTCTGCTGCACGACCTCGTCGGGCGCCTCGAGCAGCGCGACCCGCGCGAGAAAACCGTTCGCGGCATGGCCGAACGCTTCCAGGTCGATCGGGTGCAGGCCGAACGTGTACGCGATTTCGCACTGCGCGCCTTCGAACACCTCGCCGAGCCGTTCGAATTGCGCCGGGTACACCGCGACCTGCTGGACTGGAGCTGCCAGCTACATGAAATCGGTCTCGGAATCGCACACAGCCATTACCAGCTGCACAGCGCCTATATCGTCGAGCACTCCGACATGGCCGGCTTCACACGCCAGGAGCAGCAGTTCATGGCCTTCATGCTGCGACACCAGCGGCGAAAGCTGCCCGACGACGCACTCGAGCAGCTTCCGGCACGACTGCACGCCAGCGCGCGAGTGCTGCTTTCGATAATGCGGCTGGCCGTCGCCATGGCCCGCTCCAGAAACGACGCGGACCTTCCGGCATTCAGTCTCTCGCGAATGGGCGATCGAACGCTGCTGCTCTCACTGCCCGGGGGCTGGCTCCAGTCGCACCCGCTTTCAGCCCGCAGTCTGGAGCTCGAGCGGAGTCAATTGGGGCGACTCGGAATGCGGCTCAAATCCGAAGCCCTGGCGAACCCGCATGCGGTGGGGCCGTGAGCGAATCGGCTGCTCCCGAGTCGCTAGTCGCAAATATCGAGACGCTGAGCGCCCGGTCCCGGATCATCGACCGCATCCGCGGTTTCTTCAGTGCCCGCAACGTGATGGAGGTGCATACGCCGATGATCACCGACGCCGGCATAACCGATCTGCACATCGAGAGCCTGGCGCTGGCCGACGGACGCTATCTTCGAACATCACCTGAATTTTCGCACAAGCGTCTGCTTTCGGCCGGTGCCGGCGACATCTACGAGCTTGGTCCGGTATTTCGCGCCGGCGAGAACGGCCGCTTCCATCGCGAAGAATTCCTGCTCCTCGAATGGTATCGACCGGGCTGGACGTGGCGGGCGCTGGCCGATGAGGTTCTCGAACTCATCGCCCATATCGCCAACCGACAGGCCTGGACCACCGAGTTCATCGCCTGGCGAGCGCTGCTGGCGCGCGAGACCGGCCTCGCGTTCGAGACGGCGAGCGAAAATGAGCTGCGCCGGGCTGCGCCGGGCGCGCCGGACGACCTGGATCTGCCCGAACTGCTGGACTGGCTCTTCGCCACGCGGCTGCAGCCGGCCCTGCCGGAAGGATGCCTTTGTGTGGTGCATGACTTCCCCGCCAGCCAGGCCGCGCTGGCGCGCCTCAAGCCGGGCCAGCCTCTTTGGGCCGAACGCTTCGAAGTGTTCGCCGGCAAAGTCGAACTGGCCAACGGCTATCGCGAGCTGACCGACCCGGTCGAACAGCGCCGCCG
>DATFJJ010000281.1:0-3763 GCA_035269245.1 Wenzhouxiangellaceae bacterium
CGCTGGGCGAGGGCCGTGAAGCGCGTTCCTACCTCAAGTGTCTGGGGCCCGACGCGTTCGTCAAGGATGTGTTCATGGATTCCGACACCGACGTCATGGTGCTCTCGTTCGTGCCCTCGACCCGTCAGGGCGAGCCGCTGACCATCGAGGAGGCGGCCGCCGCGCGCGACATCGTCGACAGTCTGAAAGGTACCCATCGGCTGCTGTTGCACGGGCGCGTCAACCCGAACCAGCAGGGCGACGTGGCCGACATGCAGCGGTTGCGCGACGATTTCGGCATTCAGGCCTGGAAGACCTACACCCAGTGGGGCCCGGACGGACAGGGCTATTCTCTGCTCGACGAGGCCACCGGCATTCCATTCATGGACGAGGCCAGCCGACTGGAAGTGCCTGTGATCGCGATTCACAAGGGCATCCCGTTTGGCCGGCAAAGCTACGAATATTCGCTGTGCACCGATGTCGGCCCGGCCGCGAAGGCGTATCCGGATATCAGCCTGCTGATCTACCACTCCGGCTTCATCCCCGGCCAGCCCGAAGGCCCCTACGACCCCGAGCGCGGCGAGGGCATCGACTCGCTGGTCCAGACCGTGATCGAGAACGACCTGAAGGGCGGCAACGTCTACGCCGAACTCGGCTCGACCTGGCGCTTCCTGATGCGCGACCCCGATTCCGCGGCCCACGCGCTGGGCAAGATGCTGCTGCACATCGGCGAAGACAACATCCTCTGGGGCACCGACTCGATCTGGTACGGCTCACCCCAGGACCAGATCCAGGCCTTCCGCGCGTTCCAGATCAGCGAGGAATTCCAGGACCGCTACGGCTACCCCGCACTGACGCCCGACATCAAGCGCAAGATCCTGGGCCTCAACGCGCTGAAGCCGTATCGGCTGGAGGCCGACGTGCTGCGCCACCACCTCGGCGGCGACGAGGTCGAGATCGCGCGGGCCAACTACCGGCCCGAGGCGGATCCGCACTTCCTGACCAACGGTCCGAAGACGCGAAGGGATTTCCTGAACCTGATGAAGTGGACGGGTGGGGAGCGGGCTTGAGGGGTGCAGTCTCTTGATCCCGATCGATCTTCCCTGGGTCGAAACAGTCCACTCGGTGCGTTGCCCCAAATGTCGGGACCGAATCGGGGTGCGACGAGTCCAGCCAGACTTTCGGTGCCCACATTGCAAGGCCCGTCTCAAGGCATCGCCTGGCCGGGCGCTGTTGCTCGCGGTATTGGTGGCTGCAGCGCTTTTCTGGCTGATTGGAGAGTTGTTCGGACGGTGGACACCACCGGCCAGCATAGTTGTTCCGGCCGTGTTGGTTTCGGTGATCTGCTCGCTCTGCATCGCTGGAGCCGTATGGCGCCGAGCGCTCGGACTCGGCCACATCGAACCGGACGACGATCTTTCCTAGCCTGATTCGATTGCGATGCCGCTGGTGTTGGGGCCTTTGACGTTCCCGCCGTCAGCGACGCCGAGCATCGCAGAGCATCCACCCAGCGGGCAGTGATGTTCGCGCAGCACTTTTGGGTGCTCTTGTTGCGACAAAAGCACCTCGCATCAACTGGCGTAATCAGCGGCGAAGTACTTTTGAAGTTCAGATCGGCGAGCTACGAAGACGATTTCTTCGAATTGATCAAAGCATGAACAGATCCCCGAGTGCGTATCACTTATTCGCGCTACGAGACTGAACCGTTCTAACGGCCGACTGTCGGAACATCTGCAACGACATGGAACGAACCGATGAACCCTCTCCGAATTGTTCAGAATTCTCTGCTCGCACTTACCTTTCTCTTGCTTGTTGGCTGCGCCTCGGAGTCCGAACCGGCTGGTGGTCCTTCGAAGTTCGTGATCGATGTGATGGATGTGGATACCGGTCAGCGGTTGGCGATGGCCCGGGTCGCCGGCGACGGTGTCTTCGATGTCGTGAAGGACGGGGTCGAGTATCGCGTTGCGTTTACTCCAAGAAACGACGATCCCAACGTTCTGCAGATCACCCTCGGAAAGAGCGGAGATGCTGGCAGCGAGCATATCGATGCGACCGGCATTTCCATGGATCCATCCACCGTGTATACGAATATTCCTTCCCAACTCCAGATCTCGGCCTCGATCTGGCCGCCCCCCGGATCGTCGAGCGAGGAGTAGGGCGTAGCAAAAACCCCCGGGTGCGCTTCGCTAGCCCGGGCTATGGGAACGGCAAACTCAATTCGCGCGCAAGCGCCCTCCAACAGTCGGGGCGGTTGGTTTCGCTTTTGACCTGCCCCGCCGTCAGCGCCGCCGAGAAGCGGAAGATTCGACGGATGAAGACGAAAAGGTGTTTGAGCGGAGCGCCAAAGGCGCGTAGCGAGTTCTTTTCGTCCCGTCGAATCTGAGCATCGCAGGGAACCCGCTCAGCGGGCGGCGATGTTCGCGCAGCGATTTTGGGTACTTTTGGCGCCACAAAAGTACCTCGCCATCAGCCTGCGCAGCAGGCGGGCGAAACGCAGTTGGCGTTCAGGAACTGTGACGCATAGGTTCGAGCCGCGAATAGCTCACAACAAGGGAATGCAGCGGCCCGTCACCCGCAACGCGATCAAATCTCCACCGCCACCCGAACCCCATCCTCGATCGCCCGCTTGGCATCCAGCTCGGCGGCGAGCTTGGCGCCGCCGATCAGGTGGACGGACTGGCCGGCGTCCTTCAGGGCGTTGTACAGCGCGTTCTCCGAGACCTGGCCGGTGCACAGGACGACGGTATCGACGTCGAGCAGTTGTTCGGTCTCGTTGCCGTCGGAGTCCTTGATCGTGATGTGCAGCCCCTGATCGTCGATCTTCCTGTAGTCGACGCCGGTCAGCATCTTCACGCCGTGGTTCTTCAACGTCGTTCGATGAATCCAGCCGGTGGTCTTGCCCAGGCCCTTGCCGGGCTTGCTGGTCTTGCGCTGGGTCATCCAGATCTCGCGCGCCGGTTCGTGGCGCTTCGGCTCGATGCCGTCGACGCCGCCGCGGGTCTCGAAGTCCATGTCCACGCCCCATTCGGCGAAGAAGTCCTCGATCGAGACGTCGTCGGGGTCGGGCTGGAGCGGGACGTCGTCATGGAGCAGGTATTCGGACACGTCGAAGCCGATGCCGCCGGCGCCGATGACCGCAACCTTCCTGCCGACTTCGGCGTTGCCGGCCAGCACTTCGGCGTAGCTCAGGACGTTCGGTCCGTCGTCGCCCGGGATGCCGGGGATGCGAGGCTTGACGCCGGTCGCGACGATGACTTCGTTGTAGCGCTGCCGGGCCAGTTCACCGGCGCTGAGTTTCGTGTTCAGCTTGACCTCGACGCCGGTCAGTTCGATCTGGCGCTGGAAGTAGCGGATGGTCTCGACGAACTCTTCCTTGCCTGGAATGCGCAGCGCCATGTTGAACTGGCCGCCGATCCGGTCGCTGGCCTCGTACAGCGTGACGTCGTGGCCGCGCCGGGCCGCCGTGGTCGCTGCCGACAGGCCGGCCATGCCGCCGCCGACGACCGCGACGCGCTTCTTCGTCCCCGCCTTCTCGATGATGATTTCTGTTTCGCGTCCGGCGCGCGGGTTGACCAGGCAGCTGGCTTTCTTGTTCTCGAACACGTGGTCGAGGCAGGCCTGGTTGCAGCCGATGCAGGTGTTGATCTCGTCGGCGCGTCCCTCGGTGGCCTTGAGCGCCCAGTCGGCGTCGGCCAGGAAGGGCCGGGCCATCGAGATCATGTCGGCGTCGCCGCGCGCCAGCACGGCCTCGGCGGTGTCCGGCATGTTGATGCGGTTGGTGGTC
>DATFJJ010000282.1:0-5361 GCA_035269245.1 Wenzhouxiangellaceae bacterium
GCAACTGCTGCAGCATGTCGCCCAGCCGAAGCTCGCCGGAGGCCAGCAGGGCATCGCGCGAGATGACCGTAAGCGGCCAGGCATCGCCGCCGACGATGCCGCGCAGGCGACTGCCGGTGACCAACACCCGATCGACTCCGGCTTCTTCGTCGTCCTGCGCCAGAGCAAACGTCGCCGGGACGCCAGCGGCGGTGAGCAGTGCGAGGCTTATCGCAGACCGCTTAAGGAACCTCTGAACAACTCTGCACGGACGCGGCGGCGTCTTTGCGGGAGACTCCGGCTGGGCTTGGGCGAACGTGGTTTGGTTGTTCCAAACAAGCGAGCCCAAACAAGCCGGAGGCCCCGCAAAGGCCCGTCCCATAGGGGTTTCGCCGGAAAAGCCGGATCTCGCGCAGCGCGACCCTCGGCCGTAGCTACGGCTACTGTCACTCGGTCCACGCCACACGATCTGCGGCTTTTCCCACTGAAACGCGCTCCGCGCAGAGTTGTTCAGAGGTTCCTTAACGCCGCGGCCCGGAAATGGTCCAAGAAACATTGCTATTCCTGCGAAAAAAATCGGCCTGACGTCAGTGCCGGAAATGACGCCGACCGGTGAACACCATGGCTATTCCATGCCGGTTGGCCGCATCGATCACTTCGCCGTCCCGCTTCGAACCGCCGGGCTGGATGACGGCCCTCACCCCGGCCGCCGCCGCGGTCTCGACGCCGTCGGCAAACGGAAAGAACGCATCGGACGCCATGCACGCGCCTGCAAGATCGAGTTGCTGATCGGCTGCTTTCATGACCGCGATTCTCGAAGCGTCCACGCGACTCATCTGCCCGGCGCCGATACCGAGTGTCGCCTCGTTGCGGGCCAGCACAATGGCATTGGATCGAACCATGGCCACGCAGGCCCAGGCGAATTCGAGATCGCACCATTCACCCTCGTCGGGCGAGCGCTCGGTGACCACCTCGAACTCCGCCCTTCCGGACCGCAGGCTATCCGGCACCTGGACCAGCCAGCCGCCGTCGATCCGCCGCAAATTGAATGCGGCGCCGACAGACGTCCGTGATGGAGGCAGCGGTGCAAGCAGGCGCAGATTCTTCTTGCCGGCCAACGCCTGGCGCGCGCCGCGCTCGAATTCCGGCGCAATCACCACCTCGGCAAACTGGCCAGCGACCGCCGTCGCGGCCTCCGCATCCAGCGGCCGGTTGAACGCGATGATGCCGCCGAAAGCCGATATGGGATCGGCCGCAAGCGCTTTGCGATAGGCCTCTGCAAGCGAATCCGCTCGCGCGGCACCGCACGGGTTGGTGTGCTTGATGATGCAGCACGCGGGGGATTCGCCCAGCGAACACACGCCGCTCCAGGCTGCGTCGGCGTCCAGTAGATTATTGTACGAAAGCGGCTTTCCCTGCAGCGGCTCGGCACCGGCAAGCCCGACCGCCTCAGCGCCGCGCTCGGCGTAAAGGCCTGCGGTTTGGTGCGGATTCTCTCCATACCTGAGGGACTGAACCCGATCCAGCGCCAGGTTGAGCTTCGGCGGCAATTGGTCTTCCCGCGCATGCCCGGAAAGCCACTGGCTGATCTGCCCGTCGTAGTTCGCGGTGTGGGCGAAAGCACTGGTGGCAAGCGCCAGCCTGGCGTCCGAATCCGGCGCGTCAGGTAGACATCCGGTCACTCGCCGGTAATCATCGGGATTGCAGACGACGGTGACACGGGCATGGTTCTTGGCCGCCGCCCGGAGCATGGCCGGACCGCCGATGTCGATGTTCTCGATCGCTTCGTCCAGCGCGCAATCCGGGCGCGAAACGGTCTCGGCGAACGGGTAAAGATTGACCACCACCAGATCGATTGGCGGCAGATCATGCTCCCGGGCAGTATCGTCGTCGATGTCGGGTCGCGCCAGGATTCCGGCGTGAACGCGGGGATGGAGCGTCTTGACCCGACCACCCATGATTTCCGGGAAGCCGGTGAAGTCGGCGACTTCGACGACCGGAACTTCATTTTCGCGCAGCATGCGAGCCGAACCGCCGGTGGACAGGATTTCCACGCCGTGGTCGGTGAGTGCCTGACCCAGTTCGATCAGGCCGCGCTTGTCCGACACGCTGATCAGCGCTCGCCGAACCCGTACTGCGGGCGCGTTCACAGACCGTATCGCCGAATACGGTTTCTAAGCGTCGATCGAGTCATGCCCAGGATCGAAGCAGCCTGCGACTGGTTGCCGCAGGTGTGCTCCAGAACGGTCTGAATCAGCGGCACTTCAACCTCTCGAACGATGCGCTCGTGAAGATTGTCGGGCGGGGTATTTCCCATGTCGTCGAGGTATTGCGCCACCGCGCGCGAGACAACATCCTTGAGGCACGTCGAAGACGCTTCAGCTTCCAGATCGGGCATTACATGAACCAAAGATTGAACGAGATGCCTACAACGCCTGATTGCGCAACAAGGCATCCGGAAAAAGTCAAAGTCAGCTCGGGGAATTTAGCACATCGGGGCCGATCAGCCGGCGTTGATTCTGAAGATTGAGCATCAAATCTGCACTGGAGTACCGGTTTGATGGGTGGATCAAAGGCCCGAGCGGGCAAGGCAAGTATCTCTACGGACATGCGCCGGAAATGACGCGCGTCAAATACCGTCGATACTTCGAGACCAGCTCAATAGTAAAACGTCATGCTGAATCCCGATGGCCTGGAGGATTCGACGACCATTTCCAGAACCACTGGAAGCCGGACATCGGGATCGAGTCCGCCATCAAGATCGGCCTCGTCGGACAGGTAGTCGCGAGGGGCCAGGCGTTTTCGGGCCAGCGTTTGCTGGCTTGCGTCGAATAATTTCAATTCTATGTTCGGCCAGGGTACGGTGCGCCCGGAGCGATTTACGAGTACCGCGCTGATGACGAAGGCGTCATCGAGAGACGGGTGGGGATGCATGTCTCGCGATACCAGTTGCACCGCATCTCCGATCGCTGGCGGGGTCGCTTCGCCCAGACCCAGCACGGACGGATCAAGCCGCCATTCTTCCGGGCCAATGAACTGCAGGGCCAGGCCGGCGGCCAGCACCAATCCAAGTATCGGCCAGACAAAGCGCATCCAGCCCGGCGCGGGATCGGCCTCCAGGTCCAGCCGAAGCACCGGCCCACGGTTGTCGACCGGCGTATCTCGCGCGAGGTCGTCGGTCTCCCTCGAATCGATGATCTGTTCCTGTTCAACGTGCGGCTGCAGCATCGGCGGCATGCCGGTGGGCGAGAGGGGCTCGGTGGAATCCTCGGGGAACTCCGGATACAGGTTGGCCAGTGCATTCAGGGTACGCCCGCAACTGCCGCATCGAACCATGCCGCCGGCCTGCCCAAGATCGGCAAAGCGAACGGGCAACACGGCCCGGCAATGTTCGCAACGGGTAAACACCCGGCCATTTTGGCCGTCCGAACTTCGCTGAGGTGTCTTGCCCATCGCCGATGGACTACCCGGAGTCGGTCAGGCGACGGTGGCGCGCAAGTTCGGACGCCAACTCTTCGTCCAGCGACGCCAGGCGCGCCTCGATATCGTCGAGTCTTCGGTTCAGCTCGCGGATGCCGGCGCGCGCCTCGGCGATGCGCTCTACCAGGTATTCCGGCACGGGTTCGCCGGTACGCTCGAGTTCGGCGGCCTGCTGAACCGTGGCGACGAATCGAAAACGGCTCTGCTCTATCAAGGATTCCACAGAATTTCGCTCTGACCTTACCGTCGCGCGGCGGGTCTCGATCGTTCGTCGCACGTCTTCCTCGGTGGGATATGCGGCAAGGAACAGGCGGTCCTGCTGCGCCTGGATTCTTTCCTGCTGGGCCTGTTCGCGCTGTTGCTCGCGCTGAACCGCCAGTTCGGCCCTTTCGTCTGCGGTCTTGACGCGGTCGACACGCTCGGCCACCAGTCCGTCACTGGTCAAACGATCATGAGCGCCGCCGGCACGCTCGGGCGGCAGCGTCTGGCTGTAATGAACCTCTCCATTCTCGTCCACCCACTTGTAGACGTCCTGAGCGGCGGCCCCCGCCCACGCCATCATCAAGAATATGATCACAAAATTCTTCAAGGATCGACCCCCATTCACGCACCGTATCGCGTTCGATATTCAAGCATATCAGACAATGATTTCGACTCCGGACCGTCTCCTTGCAACGTGGCTATCAAATCGTCCAGGCAAGATACGGCGACTACCGATATACCATCGTTCTCGATTTCAGACCGCGCCGAAACCTCGCAGGTTCCGCGTTCCTGGCGGTCGAGTCCGACGGCCAGAGCGGTGACGCGGCCTCCCGCCCGCTCGACGAGTTGGCGGGCCGCCGTGAACGCCGTGCCGGCCGAGATCACGTCGTCGACCACCAGCACCCGGCCGGATACCGGCGCTCCGACCAGTCGGCCGCCTTCGCCGTGATCCTTGACCTCCTTGCGGTCGTAGGCTACCGGCATGCTGACGCCGTGATTCCTGTACAGGCTGATCGCGACGCTGGTCGCCAGCGGAATGCCCTTGTAGGCCGGCCCGAAGATCAGATCGAATTCGATGCCGGAGTCGACCGTTGCAGCGACAATCGCATCAGCGTAACAATCAGCCACCGACGCAATATGGCGGCCATCGCAGAATGCACCAGCGTTGAAGAAATACGGACTCACCCGGCCCGATTTCAGTTCGAAGCGGCCCAGCTTGAGGGCACCCGCCGAGCGCGCCAGGTCAATGTATTTTCGCGTCCAGTCATGCATCACGAAAGTCTAACGGGTTTTCGCCCCAGGGAACCTCTGAGCAAATCTGCGTGCGCGCCGGAGACTGAAACGCGCTCCACGCAGATTTGTTCAGAGGTTCCCTTGCCAAACCGCTACCATTGGCGGCGAGATCAGAAAAAAGACCCGCCAATGCGCATCATCACCCTCAACGCCAACGGAATTCGCGCAGCCGCGCGCAAGGGCTTTTTCGACTGGCTCAAGCGCCAGCGCGCCGACGTGGTGTGCATCCAGGAAACCAAGGCCCAGGAGCACCAGCTCGCCGATCCGCAGTTCAAGCCGCGCTATTTCGATACCTGCGTCTATCACGATGCGGAGAAGAAAGGCTATTCGGGCACCGCGATCTACGCTCGCAAGACGCCGGACCGCGTCCAGTTCGGCATCGGCTGGGACAAGATGGATTGCGAGGGCCGCTGGCTGCAGGCCGACTTCGGCAATCTCTCAGTCATCTCGCTGTACCTGCCCTCGGGCACATCCGGAGATATTCGCCAGGCCGTCAAGTACGAAATGATGGACTACCTCAAGCCGCGCTTCGAGCGGATGGCGGCCGACGGACGCGACTACGTGATCTGCGGCGACTGGAACATCGCGCACAAGGAAATCGACCTCAGAAACTGGAGATCGAACCGG
>DATFJJ010000283.1:0-3516 GCA_035269245.1 Wenzhouxiangellaceae bacterium
ATGCAGGCATTCGAAGTAGGCCACCTCCGGCTGATAGCCGGCCTCGACCAGGGTCTCGAAGCCGCGGATGACCAGTTCGGCGGTGCCGCCGCACAAGACGACCTGCTCGCCGAACAGGTCGGTTTCGGTTTCTTCCTGGAAACTGGTATCGATAACGCCGCCGCGCGTGCCGCCGATTCCGTGCGCATAGGACAGCGCGAGGTCCGCGGCTTCACCGCTGGCATCCTGGGCCACGGCGCGCAGGCAGGGCACGCCGCGACCCGCCTCGAACTGGCGTCGTACAAGCGCCCCCGGCCCTTTGGGTGCAATCATGATTACGTCGATATCCGTCCGCGGCGTGATGCTGCCGAAGTGCACATTGAATCCGTGCGAAAAAAGCATGGCGCTGCCGGGCTTGATCGCGCTTTCGATATTGCGATACAGCCCCGGCTGAGCCATGTCGGGTGCGAGCATTGCGATCAGGTCGGCCTCGGACGCCGCATCGCCCGGTTCGACGACGCGGAAACCCTCGCGCTCTGCACGCTGCCAGCTCGGGCCGTTCGGGCGGGCACCGACGATGACGTCATGACCGCTGTCGCGAAGGTTCAGGGCATGGGCGCGACCCTGGCTGCCATAGCCGACGATGGCGACGGTCTTGCCGTCGAGCGCGTTGCGTTGGTGGTCTGCTTCGGTCAGGATTTTCATGCTTTGTCCTTGTTTTCTGGTTGCATTGGGGTTTCTGGTTGCATCGGCGGTTCTGGTCGGATTTGCCTGGGATCGCTGCTGGGTGCAAATGGAAAAGCGGTGACCGCGCCGGTCGAGGCGCTGGAGACCTGGGCGATGTAGCGGGCGTAAACGCCCTGGCTTGCGGCAGGCGGCCGCGCCTGCCAGCCGGCACGGCGGGGTGCCAGTTCGGCATCGGTATTCAGGGTTTGTGCGTCGACGTCGATCCTCACGGTGTCGCCGTCGTTCAATAACGCGAGCGGTCCGCCGTCGGCCGCTTCGGGGCAGACATGGCCGATCATGAAACCGTGGGTCGCACCGCTGAAGCGGCCGTCGGTGATCAGCGCCACGTCGTCGCCCAGGCCCTGTCCGACCAGCGCGGCGGTGACGGCCAGCATCTCGCGCATGCCGGGTCCGCCCCTGGGGCCCTCGTAGCGGATCACGATCACGTCGCCGGCCTCGATTGCGCCGGCCTGCACCGCCTCGAATGCGGCCTGCTCACCATCGAACACCCGGGCAGGGCCGGTGTGTTGCAGCCGGCCGTGGCCGGCGAGCTTGATCACGCAGCCTTCGGGAGCCAGGTTGCCGTAGAGCACCCCGAAACCGCCGCGCGGCTTGAATGGCGCATCGACCGATCGCACCACCTGCTGGCCCGGGTTTTCCCGCGCGCCACGGCTTTCTTCGGCCAGACTGTTGCCGGTGCACGTCGGCGCATCGGTCAGCAGGCCGGCCTCGAACAGCCGTTTGGCAACCAGTGGTGTGCCGCCGGCGACGAACAGGTCGGGCGCCATGTAACGACCCCCGGGCTTGAGGTCGGTAATGATCGGCGTGCGCCGGGCAATCGCATCGAATTCATCCAGCATGAATTCGACCCCGGCTTCACGTGCGATCGCCAGCAGGTGCAGAACGGCGTTGGTCGAGCCGGCAGTCGAGGTGACCAGCGTGGCGGCGTTGGTCAACGAGTCATGGCTGATCAGTGCACGTGCGCTCTGGCCGCGTTGAATCATGTCCATCACGAGTGCGCCGCAGCGTCGAGCCTGGTTGTCCTTGTCGGGGTGCACCGCGGGTACGTCGTTGGCCCCCATCGGGCTCAGCCCCAGTCCGGTCAGCGCCATGGCCATGGTGTTGGCTGTGAACTGACCGCCGCAGGCGCCTGCGCCCGGGCAGGCTGCATTCTCGACGCGTTCCAGCGCCGCATCGTCGATGCGTCCGGCCGCGCGGGCGCCGACCGCTTCGAACACGTCCTGGATGGTGATCGGGATGTCGTCGACACGACCCGGCATGATCGAGCCGCCGTAAAACGCCAGTCCCGGGCGGTCCAGCCGCGCCAGTGCCATGGCCGCGGCCGGCAGGGTCTTGTCGCAGCCGACCAGGACAACGACCGCATCCAGGCAATGCCCGCGCACCGCCAACTCGATCGAGTCGGCAATGGTTTCGCGCGACATCAGCGAGGCATGCATCCCCTCGGAGCCCATGGAAATGCCGTCGGTCACCATGATGGTGTTGAATTCTATGGGTGTGCCGCCGGCCTCCCTGATCCCCTGCTTGAGCGGATCCGCCAGCGCGCGCAGATGCATGTTGCAGGGTGTGACCTCGCTCCAGGTATTGACCACTGCAATCAGGGGCCTGGCGATTTCCTCATCGCTCAATCCGGTGGCCTTGAGCATGGCCCGCGCCGGGGCGTGGTCGGGGCCTTGCTTGATCTTGTCGCTTTGCATCGAGTCTGGGTTCCGTGGTTCCAGACCAAACGCCGGCAAAAAAAAACCCCGCTCCTTTCGGTAGCGGGGTTTTTCTGGCGTCTGGTTGGGAGGTTTTACATGCGCTAGAAGTACCCGCTACCGGTTACGATAATAAGCAGGACGACGACGAGGAGCGCGTTTACAGGCAGCGAAAAGTCAGCAACAAGCGCTTGCGCCGGGCGATTTCCCCGGGCGTTTGCGTTGGCGTTATTGCTGAATGCGTTGCTCATGAAGCTGGAGATTGCACGTGCGAATCCAGCTTGTCAAGCGAAAAATGAAAATAAATTTTGCAGCCGATAGCGAAAGTTCGCCGCACAAAAAGACTCAGGAACCTCTGAACAACCCTGCACGGAGCGCGTTCGGAGGTTCCTTGAATCGAATCGGCGCGGTGACGTTCAGAGATTCGCCGGGTAATCGAAAGAGCGCGTGAAGTGGATGGATTCACTCGGCCGTGGACATGCCCGTTCGCGCCGCCTGGCGACGCTCCGGGTCTCGTTTACTCCAGGTCCAGGAAGCTCCGAAGCTGCTCCGAACGGGTCGGGTGACGCAGCTTGCGCAGCGCCTTGGCTTCTATTTGCCGGATGCGCTCGCGGGTGACATCGAACTGCTTCCCGACCTCTTCGAGCGTGTGGTCGGTGTTCATGTCGATGCCGAAACGCATGCGCAACACCTTTGCCTCGCGCGGTGTGAGTCCGCCCAGTACCTTCTGAACCGTGTCGGTCAGACCGGTGGTGGTGGCCTTGTCGACCGGCGACAGGATGTTGAGATCCTCGATGAAGTCGCCCAGGTGCGAATCCTCGTCATCGCCGATGGGCGTTTCCATCGAGATCGGTTCCTTGGCGATCTTGAGCACCTTGCGGACTTTGTCTTCCGGCATTTCCATCTTCACCGCAAGCTCTTCGGCGGTGGGCTCGCGGCCCATTTCCTGCAACATCTGCCGCGAAATCCGGTTGAGCTTGTTGATCGTTTCGATCATGTGCACCGGGATACGAATGGTGCGCGCCTGGTCGGCGATCGAGCGCGTGATGGCCTGGCGAATCCACCAGGTCGCGTAGGTCGAGAACTTGTAGCCGCG
>DATFJJ010000284.1:0-2157 GCA_035269245.1 Wenzhouxiangellaceae bacterium
CCGCCCACCGATACACGCTTGCCGGCCGGAAAGAACGGCGCGACGAAAGCGTTGTAATGCTCCGTGAAAGCCACCCAGCGACCGTCGGGCGAGACCCGGTACCCGGTCACCCAATCGCCCAGCAGATGCTCGCGCTGGTCCTCGCCGTCGAGGTTCACGCTGTTGAGCGCGAGGTCCGTGCCGTCGACGCGCTCGCTGAACAGGATTCGCTTTCCGTCAGCCGAGAACTGTGGTTCCGATCCCTTGTCGAGGATGCGCCGGGGCGCGCCGTCGTCGACTGCAACGATGTAAAGACCCGGACGTTCCGACCAGGTCGGCGAAGTCAGGTAGCCGCCGGTGGTCTTTCGGAATACCACTCGCTTTCCGTCGGGCGAGAACGACGGCTCCACGTAATGCCCCGGCTCGGTGGTCAGCACTCGCCCGCGCCCACGCCCGACGGGTTCGACGCGCACGCTGCCGAGCTTTTCGTCGTCGAACGTAGTGAAGACGATCGAGCGGCCGTCGGGTGAAAATCGCGGATAGAACTCCCAGTGACTGTCCTGGCGGGTCAGGCGCCTGCGTTCGCCGGATTCCAGGTCGTGAATCCAGATGTAGCCCAGTGCCTGGTAGACGGCAAGGTTGCCGTTCGGCGAGGCGTGATTCCAGCGCAGCATGTTGACGTCCACGTTGTTGGGCGCGACCTCGGTCGTCTGCCGAAGTGCCGGCTGGATCATGCGCTGATCGCGCACCCGGAAGTCGATCACCGCTTCGGAGCCGTCGAGGCCGAACCGGCGCAGCTTGCCCTGGCTCCAGAGGACCAGCGACCGGCCGTCCGGCAGCCAAGCGAATCCCGGATAGTTGCCGCGATCACCGCTGGTTTCCTGCATGTCCCGCGAAATTTCGTCGACCACGGTTGTCTCGATGCCGGACTCGAGGTCCTTGATCATCAGCCGGCTCGTGAGCTCGGTCGGATTGCGGCGCACAAAGGCCAGACGTTTGCCGTCGGGCGAAAGCACCGGGCGAATCGCGCCGCCCGGGCCGGAAACCACAGTCTCGGTTTCGCCGGTCTCGCGATCGAGGCGCCGAATCGCGAACACCCCCTGGTTGGCATCCTTGTTGTACTGCCACACGCTGCCTCCGGTGGTGTCCTGGCTGAAGTACAGGTAACGCCCGTCAGGTGAGAATGCCGGCTCTGCGATGTTCTTCTGCGACTGTTCTCCGTGCAGCCGCTCGACCAGTTCAACCCCGCCGCCGCCGCTGCGGTGGTACAGCCAGATCGAGCCTGCCGGTATCGAACGTGTGGAGACATAGGCCTTGCGCGCGACGATGAAATCGCCGTCCGGCGTCCAGGCCGGATTGTGGAGCAAGTGTTCGCGCTCGTCGGTCACCTGCCGCATGTCGCCGCCGCCGATGTCCATGGTCCATACGTTCTCGGCGCCGGAACGATCGCTGATGAACGCAATCCGCTTGCCGTCCGGACTGAAGGCCGGCTGGAAATCCCAGGCGATGCCGCTGGTCAGCGAAACCGCATCGCCACCGTCGATCGGCAGACGGTAAAGATCGCCGAGGAAATCGAACACCAGGAATGCCCCGTCCGGGCTCACATCGACGGTCGACCAACTGACCTCGTCGGAATCGATGTCGATCGGCCGCCACTCGCCCGGCGGATCCTGGACCGACCAGGATGCCTTGTCGTTGCCGACGCCATCGTCGGTTTCCTGCGCGACCACCGGCAACACCAGTCCAAGGACCAGCACGCTCGCGGCCACACAATTCGAAAAGATCGGTAAAGACTTGAACATTGACTACCCCGTGGATTTATCTTGGAAATTCGGCTTTCAGGTAACGGCCCGGTGGTCTGGAAGAACCGGACCGTTGGCTTCTCTGGTCAGTCGTCGGGGCCGGAATTGGTATCAGTATCGGGCTCCTCGTTGGCGACGCCATGGGGAACGTGTCCCGTGGCAATCATCTGGCTGGCACTGTCGCAGTGGAGCTGCTGATCGTCGAAGAAGATATCGGCGCCGAACGCACGCAGAAAGGCGGCCTTGTCGCGTCCGCCGAGAAACATCGACTCGTCGATGCGTATGCCCCAGGCGCGCAGCGTCAGGATAACGCGCTTGTGCGCCGGCGCCGAGCGCGCGGTGACCAATGCGGTTCGAATCGGGTTCTCGTCGACAG
>DATFJJ010000285.1:0-8021 GCA_035269245.1 Wenzhouxiangellaceae bacterium
CTGCTCGGCCATCAGGCGTGGAAGCTCGGGAAACTCCACGTCATAGCAGATCAGGATGCCGATGCGGCCGAAGTCGGTATCGAATACCTGTACCTTGTCACCGCCGCTCAGGCCCCAGTAGCTCACTTCGTCGGGCGTGATGTGCACCTTGTACTGCTTGTCCCAGGTGCCGTCGCGCCTGAGCAGGAAGCATGCATTGCGCAGTCGGTCGCCTTCGACTTCCGGCATGGAGCCGGCGATGATGTTTATGTTGTACGAAACGGCCAGCCGCGACATTTCCTCTCTGACTGCCTCAGTGTAGTCTGCAAGGTGGCGCACCGCCTGTGCCGGCCCCTGGTCGTTCCACGGCGCCATCAATGGGCCGGTGAAGAACTCGGGAAACAGCACCACGTCGGCCTTGTAGCCTGAAACGGCATCGACGAAATATTCCATTTGCGCGAACAGGTCTTCCAGCGACCTGGTCTGGCGCATCTGCCACTGAACCGCGCCGATTCGCACGTCGGACGGCCGGCCGCCAATGACGCCGTCGCTCGGTTCCTCGTAGTAGATATTGACCCATTCGAGTAGCGTCGCGTAGCCTGCCGAAGGCTTGTCGTCGGGCAGGTATCCCTTGACGATCTTGCGGACCTGGAAGTCGTTGGCCAGCTGAAAAGTCAGGATGGGATCGGTCAGCGCACGCGCGCGAACCTTTGCCACGTATTGGCGCGGCGACAGTTCATCCTTGTGCTTCTCGTAACCTGGAATCCGTCCGCCGACGACGATGCCGCGCAGATTCAGTTTCTCGCACAGCTCCTTGCGGGCATCGTACAGGCGCCGGCCCAGGCGCAGATCGCGGTAATCCGGATGAACGAACACGTCGACGCCGTAGAGGATATCGCCCTTGGGATCGTGCGTGGTCAGGAAACCGTCGCCGACGATGTCCCAGTAGCGATGGTCGTGGCCCCACCGGCTGTATTTGACGATCAGCGAGATCGCCGCGGCCGCGACCTTGCCGTTATCCTCGATGCAAAGCTGCCCGTCCGGGAACCGCCGGATCTGCGATTCGAACTGCTCTCGCGTCCAGGCCCCCTCGAGCGCGCCCGGGTAAACGCGCTCCATGATCTCGGCGATATCGTCGTAGTCTTCGGATCGGGTCTGGCGCAGGATCAGGCGATGGGTATCGGATTCTGTGGTCATAGGATTTTTTATTGCCGGGAAGGCGTTGGGGTTTCAAGTTGTTGGTTGTTCGAAATTGCCGTTCAGAGCAGACTCTGTAATCTTTGTTGTTACGGTTCGTTTTTTTGCCTGAATCCTGACTCTTGCACCTTAGAACTTCCTGGCTTTCCGCCTCGGCGCATTTGGGACCGTCGGCAGGAGAAAGGGTTCAGTCGGTGACGGGGGCGCCTTCGGCCTGGTAAACCGCTTCGCCGCCCACCACGGTACGAAGCACCCGCGTTTTCGGAATGTCGGCCGAGTCGATGGCCAAGAGATCCCGGTCGAGCACGACGAAATCGGCCAGCTTGCCGGCCGCGAGGGATCCCACATCGTTCTCCGCGAATCCGGCGAAAGCCGCATCGACGGTGAAGCCCTCCAGCGCGACCTCGATGGTCACGCGCTGGTCCGGCAGCCAGCCGCCCGGCGGTTCGCCTTCCAGATCCTGGCGGGTGACCGCGGCATAAAGACCAAGCATCGGATCGACCTGCTCCACGGGAAAGTCGGAGCCGAACGCCAGCCGCGCACCGGCCTGGCGCAGTCGCTGCCACGCATAGGCGCCGAACAGGCGCTGCTCGCCCAGCCGGTCCTCGGCCCAGCGCATGTCCGAAGTGGCGTGCGTGGGCTGCATGCTGGCGATGATGCCGGCCCCGGCCAGTCGCGGAATATCCTTGGGATGGATGATCTGAACGTGCTCGATCCGGTGGCGACCGGGATTGTCATCAAACTGCCTCTGGCCCTGGATCAGCGCATCGATGACCTGTCGGTTGGCGCGATCACCAATCGCGTGTATGGCCACCTGCAGCCCGCAGCGCATGGCCTTGTCGACCATCGTCTGCAGCGCTTCGTCGGTCTCGAACAGCAGGCCTCTATTTCCGGGATCGTCACTGTATTCGGCAAGCAGGGCCGCGCCGCGGCTGCCCAGCGCGCCGTCGGCGTAGAACTTCACGCCGCGTGCGGTCACCCGTGGCGTATCGACCGAGCCCATTCGGCACAGCGAGGCCAGCGCTTCCTCGTCGCCGTCGGCCAGCGCATGGATGCGGATTGGCAGTTCACCTGCCGCCTCGCGGTGGAGGAATCGACGCAGGTCGTCCAGCGAGGTGCCGGCATCGTGAACGCCGGTCAGCCCCAACGATGTCATTCGCTGAAGCGCGCGATCGAGCGCGAGCGCCTTTTCGACTTCGGTCGGCGGCGGTATCACGTCCTCGAACACGTCCTCGGCGCGGTCGATGAAGATGCCGATCGGCCGGCTCTCGTCGTCGCGATGAATGAAGCCGCCTTCCGGCTGCCAATCGCCGTCCAGATCGACGGCCACGTGCTCCATTGCGGCGCTGTTGGCCCAGACCGCGTGGCCGTCGATGCGCTCCAGCAGCACCGGCCTGTCGGGAAACGCGGCGTCGAGATCGGCCGCCGACGGGAACGCCGCACCCGGCCAGCGCGTCTGGTCCCAGCCGCGCCCGCGCAACCAGGCGCCTGCCGGCAGTTCGGCGGCGTGTTGCTGCAGCCGCTGGACGGCGTCCTCGACGCTGGATGCACCCACCAGGTCGGCGTTCAGCATCGAAAATCCCAGGCCCATCACGTGGCCGTGGGCGTCGATCAGGCCCGGAATCACGGTTCGGCCGCCCAGGTCGGTGGCTTCGACGTCGGGCCAGCGCGACGCAAGCGTCTCGGTTTCGCCCAGAGCGACGATACGGCCGTCTTCATCCCAGGCCATGGCTTGCGCCGCAGGCTGGTCGGGGTTCATCGTATGGATGTTGCCGTTGACCACCATGCCCACCGGTTGGGCGGCCAGCGGGGCGTTGATCAGCGCAAGCATTGCGAATGCAGCAAGTGTCCAGGATCGTATAGACAAGAATCGCATAGATTTTATTCCTCGGAATTGACGGCAATAGTCGCACAATCGGTAATTCCGATGGTCGTGCGGCTCGATTCACTACAAATTACGTCACGGCCGTCGGCACGCCGACGGAACCGAAAGCCTGCCTCATTAGAAACCCCTGACTAGCGTCGTGCCCCAGTGTCGCGGTAAACAGAGTGAAGCGGCGCCGGACTCGCTTCCTCTCGTTCCCTCCCCTGCTAGCGGGGGAGGGCTAGGGTGGGGGCTGAACGGCCTGGGTGCCAAGCGTATCGAGATACGACACAACTCAGATTATTTTATGGGCAAGGAGACTGCGCTCGCCGATTATTCGCCGGGCTTGGACATTTCCGAACCGTCGCTTTCGCGCGCAAGCCGGCGTATCCGGAACAGTGACTCGGTCGCCACAAGCAATCCCGCCAATGCGTTGGCTACCGCTATGGCGCCATAGACCGTAGTCGACCCGTCCATGCGCGAGCCGAGCCACACCAGCGGCACGTAGAAGACGGCGGTGCGCGTCAGCGAGTAGCCCAGGCCGATCAACGGCTTGCCGAGCGCGTTGTAGGCGCCGGCGGCAATTATCGCGATGCCGTAGCCCCAGAGGCTGACGGGCACGATCCACAGGTAGCGTGCAGCCTCGTCGGCAACACTGGGTTCGGATGCGAACGCCCCGGCGATCGGGCGACCGAGTAACCAGAACGAGACCGCCAAGAGCATCGACCATCCGGCGCTCAGCGCAAAAGCCGTTTTCAGCGCGCGCTCGACGCGATCGGCACGATCGCCGCCCCAATTCTGGCCCACCATCGGTCCGATCGAGGCCGAAAGCGCCAGCATCGGCAATATCGCGAACGCTTCCAGCCGGGTCGCGACGCCGAACGCGGCCACGGTTTCGGCGCCCAGAGCGGCGATGACGGCCGTGGCGACAGCGATACCCAGCGGGTTGGATGCGTTGCCGATTGCAGCTGGCAACCCGATCCCGAGGACATACCCGGCGGACTTGAAGAAGCGGCGAAGACCCCGGCGAAGCGCGACAACGAGCCGATCCCGCCATATCACCAGATAAAGCGCGAAACAGGCCCCGACGATCCGCGCGAACAGCGTGCCCAGCGCCGCACCCTCGATGCCCAGCGCCGGCACCGGTCCGGCCCCGAACACCAGGAAAGGCGTGACGATGACGTTGAGCACCGCCGACGTGATCATGATCGTGCTGGGCGAAAAAGCGTCACCGCTGGCGCGGACCATCGCATTGGAAACCATCGTGACTACAAGAAATGGCAGCGACAGGTACCAGATCCGCATGTACGCCGTGGCCATATCCAGGATGTCGCCTTCGGCGCCCAGCGTTCGGAGTATCGGGTCAAGGGTCAGCAGGCCGACTGCCGTCAGCGGCACCATGACGGCGATCGTGAGCACCAATGAATCGGTCGCCAGACGCCGGGTACGCCGGCGATGACCACGTCCGAAGGCGCGCGAAACCACCGAGGCCGCGCCCGCGGACAATCCGATCGACAGACTGGCCAGCGTCAGCGCGACCGGAAACGAAAAGGACAGCGCAGCCAGCGGCGCAGTGCCCAGTTGACCGACGAAGTAGGTGTCGACGAGTTGCACCGACATCACCGCGGCAATGCCGAACAGCATCGGCCCGGCCAGCCGGACGAGGTTGAGCCAGACCGGCCCCGAGGTCAGATCCCGCTGATCGTTCATGGCTTGTTGAGCGTGTCGATCTTGATGACAGTTTTTCCTTTCAAATGATTCGTTGAAGTTGACTACATTGTCCACGATCGACGTGCAAACGAGGCATGCGGCCGAAACGAGTCCGGCACCGTATAATCTGCATGCATGTCCGTATCCCCACCCGGCCCCGAAACACGCGTTTACCAGCCCATCGAATTGAATCGGGAGGTGCGCGTGCACCTGGAAGCCGGATTTCCGCGTTTGTGGATCGCCGGCGAGATCTCCAACCTGGCGCGCCCGGCGTCGGGACACTGGTATTTCACGCTCAAGGACGAACGCGCCCAGATCCGCTGCGCGCTGTTCCGCGGGCAACGCGAGAACGTCATCGGCGACCCGCAGAGCGGTGACCAGGTATTGGTGCGGGGTCGCCTGAGCCTGTACGAGGCCCGGGGTGACTACCAGCTGATCGCCGACGCGATGCTGCCGGCCGGAAGCGGCGCCTTGCAGCAGGCGTTCGAGGCGCTGAAGAAAAAACTCGAGGCCGAGGGCCTGTTCGATCCCGCCTCGAAACGTTCCCTGCCGCGCTATCCTGCAATCATAGCCGTGGTGACCTCGCCCACCGGTGCGGCGGTGCGCGACATCCTGACCACGCTGAAACGCCGCTGGCCCGCCGCGCGGGTCAAGCTCTACAAGACCCAGGTCCAGGGCGAGCGCGCAGTACCCGAAATCATTCGCGCGCTCGACGCGGTCGAACGCGACGGCGCCGGCGACGTGGTGATTCTGGCACGCGGCGGCGGTTCGCTTGAAGACCTGTGGGCGTTCAACGACGAACGACTGGCGCGCCGGATCGCGGACATGAGCATCCCCCTGATCAGCGGCGTCGGCCACGAGACCGATTTCACCATCGCCGACTTCGTCGCCGACCTGCGCGCCGCCACCCCCACGGCCGCGGCAGAAGCGGCCACGCCCGACGGACCGGCGCTATCGCGTCAACTGGCCGCGTTGGAACAACGCCTCGTCCGCGGACCGGCGCGCCAGTTGCAGCAAAGCTGGCAGCGACTGGACTCGCTGGACCGCAGGCTGGCCGGACAGCACCCGGCCCGCCGGCTGAGCGAGGCGACGGTACGTCTCGATGCCCTGATACGTCGCGCAGCACGGGGCTGCCGGGCAACGTTGGACAAGGCGACGATACGCGCACGGAACCTGGACCGTCGTCTCATCGCCCGCCATCCAGCGCGGCGACTGGCCGACCTGAAACAACATCAGGTATCTCAGCGCGCCCGGCTGGTGCGCGCCTTCGGCACCGAACTGGCCCGGCAATCGGCCCGGTTTTCGGAGGCGGCCAGAGCGCTCAACAACGTCAGCCCGCTGGCCGTACTGGCGCGCGGCTATGCGCTGATCGAGGACGAAAACGGCAACGTCCTGTCGCACGCCGACGACTTCGAACCTGGCCGAACCATCCATACCCGGGTCCGCGATCTGCGGATCGAATCTGAAGTCCGCCAGGTGAACCCGGCCCCGCCGCTGCCGGAACCGGACACCAAGAAACCGCTGATTGAATAGCCGCGGACGCGACGAGGTCTTTGTGAGATGCAGCGGTGCGGCTTCGGCGAGCCTGGTTTGGCTGCTCCCGATAAGCGAGCCGAAACGTGGCGGAGCGCCCGCAAAGGTCCGTCCCGAAGGACGATTGTTATGACAAGCAGCCGGATCTGTCGAATCGGCCGGTGCGAGCAGACCATCAAGAACAGCCGCTTCATCGGCGTATGCGGGCCCGCCGAGGATGAAGCGGCTGCCAGGGCTTTCATAACCGAGCACGGCGCTTCGGGTTGCCGCCACGTCTGCTACGCCTACCGTTGCGGCGACATCGTGCGATTCGACGATGCCGGCGAACCCGGCGGCACCGCCGGCCGGCCCATGCTGGCGGCGCTGGAACACGGGGACCTCGATCGTTCCGTAGTCGTGGTCAGCCGCTTTTTCGGTGGCGTGAAACTCGGCACCGGCGGGCTTGCAAGAGCCTATGGCGGCACGGCGATGGCATGCATTGCAAATGCCACGATCGAACCGATCATCGAAACCGTGCTGCTGGAGTGCCGTGTACCGTTCGATTCGGCCGGCGATCTGCACCAGTTGGCCGAACGGTACGACGCGACCAAAGACGACGAGCATTGGAACGAAAACGGTCTGCGGCTGATTGTTGAAATTAAGCGCACCTCGGCCGATGCATTCGTTGAGGAACTGACCGCAAGCACGCGCGGGGAAGGGACTGTCCGCGGTTCGTAGGTGGGGTTCGCGAACCTTAACCCGATACCCTTGAGCATGTTCAAAGGCAGAAACATCGCATTACGCTCAGCGAATCCGGCCTGCGATTTTTTTATTTGTTTTCGTCCTCTTCTACGGGCTCGAGAAGGTCTTCCATGCGCCGTGTCAGGTCATCGTAGCGCCGTTCGGGAATGGCGAACATCCAGGGCGACAACCTGGCGTCAACCGCCACCGCGTTGACCAGACGCTGATTTTCGGCATCACCCGCCTCACCAGCAGGGTTATCGGTATCTGAATTGTCCTCGTTGGCAGGCTCTTCCGAAGCCGTGCCCTCGCCTTCGGCCTCAGGCGATACCTCATTCTCCGCCGATACCGTGAAATGCGCCCAGTACGCCTCGTCGAGTTCGAACAGATCGGCGACAAAGTTCAGGCCGTCGGTGGTCGTGAACAGCACGCGCGTCGCATCCTCCGGGACCGGCGGCTGGAACCGCCTGACGTCTTCGAGGTTAAGGCCTCTGAGGCCGTTGGCAATCGAATTGCGCTTCCATTCGTCGCCGGCCTCGCGGCCGTCGGGGACGTTGCGCAGCACGAATGCCGGATCCTCTTCGCCGGCGCGGTCCAGCCTGACCACTTCGCCGTCGCCGTGGCGGATCACCACCTCGGCGATGTCGGCCGACGGAATGTCCATGATGCCGGGCTCCAGCCAGGCCACCGGATCCACAGGCACCTCGACCACAGCATCGAGCAGCCAGCTTTCCGCCTCGTCGGCGCGGCGCGCGTAGCTGCCCTCGCCCGACGGGTCGACCTGGCCGATGATCACCGAGGCGATCTCGCGACCGGGAAAGTCGATCCTGCGGCCGGTCGCGTCGGGCCCGGAGACGTCCTGCACTCCGAGATGGGAATACCAGTCCGGATTGCTCGTTTTCGGCTCGGCCACGCCGGCGTCGGCGAGCGTACGCAACAAATCGAGCACCTGGGCGAAATCGGCCTCGTAGCCGTCTTTTTGCGCTACCCGCCATCGGTCGTCGTCGCGCCGCAGGCT
>DATFJJ010000286.1:0-10896 GCA_035269245.1 Wenzhouxiangellaceae bacterium
CCCCGATAGAAATTCTGTTCCATGGTAAAGCGCGTGCCGAGCAAGCCAACGGTCGTCGTTCCGGCGACCGCAACGGCCTCGGCGGTCGCGTCGGCGATATGCAGCAACGGAATCGCCGTCGCCTCGCGGATCCGGTCGGCGACCACGTGCATGGTATTGGTGCACAGCACCAGGCAATCGGCGCCCCCGCGCTCCAGCCCGGCGGCAACTCCGGCCAGCAGATCACCGGCACGGTCCCAGTCACCTGCGGCCTGGAGCCGCTCGATCTCGAAAAAATCGACGCTGTGCAGCAGGATCCGGGCCGAGTGGAGCCCCCCGAGCCGTGCCGCGACGACCTCGTTGATGTGGCGATAGTAGGGGACCGTTGATTCCCAACTCATGCCGCCGATCAGGCCCACGGTCTTCATCGTTTTGTTGGACAAATCATGAGCCTTTTCCATTTCGGCCCCAGGCGGACCTGACTCCCCCCATCCGGTCGGATCGACTCGATTTTGATCCACCTCGCCCGAACCTGCAGCCATCGAAACCCGGCAGAATGAACGCTGCAATCAGTATATCTGTGCCACGATTACGCCTGCGGTGCCATTTCCGGATTGAATCTTGGCGCAAAGCTCGTTTGCCCGGATAATGGCGTCTAAACCAACTTCGACCCGATATCCGCTGAGGTCAGGCAACTGGCGGACTGGAGACCAATGATGGAAACGGAACTGCAAAACGATTCGGACGGCACTCGCGAAGTGCTCGACCGGGAGCTGGTCAATTCCGTTCTGGAGGCCGTCGAGGCCAACGACGCCGAGCAGGTCAGCGAGTTGCTCGAGCCGCTTCACGCCGCCGACGTCGCCGACCTGATCGAGCAGATCGGCTCGGCCGACCGCCAGGCGCTGGTCGAGGTCTGGGGTGAAAACATCGACGGCGATGTGCTGTCCGAACTCGAGGACTCGATCCGCGAGCCACTGCTTGAATCGCTCTCGCCGGAAATGCTGGCCGAGGCGATCAAGGACCTCGACTCCGACGACGTCGTTGACCTGGTCGAGGATCTCGAGGAGGAGCAACAGGTTCGTATCCTCGGCGCGCTGGAGGCGGTCGATCGAATCGGCGTCGAGAGCTCGCTATCCTATCCAGAGTATTCGGCCGGGCGCCTGATGCAGCGCGAACTTGTTGCGCTGCCCGAGGACTGGACGGTCGGCCAGGCCATCGACTTCGTGCGAAGTACCGAGGACCTGCCGGACCAGTTCTATCATGTGATCCTCGTCTCGCCATCCATGAAGCCGGCCGGTTACGTCGCGCTTGGTCGCCTGCTGTCTTCCAGGCGCGACCATAAGCTGCTGGATATCGTCGAGACCAGCTTTCGCACCGTAACGGTCACCGACGAGGAGTCGGAAGTCGCCTACCTGTTCAACCACTACCACTTGATCTCGACGCCGGTGGTCGACGAGGACGGCAGACTGGTCGGCGTGATCACCATCGACGACGCCATGGCGGTGCTGGACGAGGAGCACGAAGAAGACATGCTGCGCATGGCCGGGGTCGACGAGGACTCCAGCCTGGCCGATACCGTACTCCAGACCACCAAGGGTCGGGCGGTGTGGCTGCTGGTGAATCTGGTGACCGCCATTGTCGCGTCGCTGGTCATCGACATGTATGCAGAAACTATCAACCAGATGGTGGCGCTTGCAGTGCTGATGCCGATCGTCGCCTCCATGGGCGGTAACGCGGGCACCCAGACGATGACCGTGGCCGTGCGCGCGATCGCCACGCGGGAACTGACCGCCAGCAATGCTTTGCGGGTGTGCTGGCGTGAGATCACGGTTGGCGCCATAAACGGTCTCACCTTCGGCGTGTTGATGGCGCTGGTGGCCGGCTTCTGGTTCGGCGTACCCATGCTGGCCGCGGTGATTGCCGTCGCGATGCTGCTGACACTGATCGCTGCTGCCTTGGGCGGCATCGTCATACCCATCGTTCTGGACAAACTCAACATCGACCCGGCATTGGCCTCAGGGCCCTTCGTCACGACGGTTACCGATGTCATCGGCTTCTTCGCGTTCCTGGGCCTGGCCTCGGCAGTGCTGTTGTAATTCACCGCCCGCTGTGCTGCGGACTTGATCAGATAGCAGAGCGACGGTATCCCAATAGTCGCGCCGGCAGCAGAACGATAGACCGCAGCAGCGCAAATACGCCCTCGACCGCGATACCGAGAAGCCTGAAAGGCAATAGCAGCAGCCAGACGATGGGCCAGAGGACCAGGACAAGAATCGCCAGCGGCCAGCTCAGAACGAACAGAATGCACCAGGCGACAGCAGCCAGCAGGGTGTTCATGGTGAAGCGCTCCTTCGCTTGATCGATGCTCGGCTCCCGAACGGAAATTTATTCGATAGCCCGAACTCGTCGTGAAATTATAGATGAGCCGTCGGCGAAACGACACGGCCGGAAGTCACGGTTGCGCTACGATTCAGTCTCCAAATGCCGGAGCCTTGGCAAATGACGGATATCGATACAATTCTGGAATTCTGGTTCGGGGAAGAAGTCTCCGATCTCGACGACGCCACCATTGCAGGACGCCAGTCCAGCCTCTGGTGGGGCAAGAACGAGTCCACCGACGCCGAGATTCGCCAACGCTTCGAGCCGCAGGTGCAGGCGGCCGGCGCCGGCAAGCTGGATGAGTGGAAAGCATCGGCCGAGGGCCGGTTGGCGCTGATTCTTCTGCTCGACCAGTTTCCGCGCAATATCTACCGCGATACGCCTGCAATGTTCAAATTCGATGATCACGCACGCACGCTTTGCGTGGAAGGGCTTGAAACCGGCATCGACGCTCACCTGCGAGCGATCCAGAGGGTGTTTTTCTATCTGCCGCTGGAGCACTCGGAATCCGCCGGTGATCAGGCCTGGTGCGTGGACCTGATGCGCGGCCTGGTCCATGAAGTCGAGGAAGACCGGAAACCTCTGTTCGAGGACTTCGTAAGCTACGCCGAGGCGCACAAGCGGATCATCGACAGGTTCGGCCGTTTCCCGCATCGCAACGAAATCCTGGGCCGCGATTCTTCGGACGAAGAAATCGAGTTTCTTTCCCAACCCGGCTCGTCTTTTTGACCGCCCCCCTGTGCGGGTCGAGGCGGTGCCGGGCCGCCCCTGAACAAGTCTGCGCAGGCCCGACGGGCTCAGGGAGACCTCAGTCGGCAGCGGTCGGCGAGGCCGCGCTGCCGGCCAGGATGCCGCCGTCGATGGTCAGTTCCGCGCCGTTCATGTAGGCGGCCTCTTCGGATGCGAGCAGC
The DNA here is from genome assembly GCA_035269245.1 of Wenzhouxiangellaceae bacterium. GTDB lineage: Bacteria > Pseudomonadota > Gammaproteobacteria > Xanthomonadales > Wenzhouxiangellaceae. The sequence goes on from DATFJJ010000286.1 coordinate 3,270, forward strand.
ACGGCCAGCGCGGCAACTTCGTCCGGTGTTCCGAAGCGTTTCATCGGGCAATCCTGTACCAGAGCCTGCATCGTCTTCTCCCGTTCCGGGCCGCTGCCCAGCATGGGTTCCCACATGGGCGTAAGGATTGCCGCCGGGTGAATCGAATTGCAGCGAATCGCCAGGCCCTGCCCGGCGCAGTAAAGCGCAACGGTCTTGGTGTGGTTTCGCACCGCCGCCTTCGACGAAGCGTAGGCCGCCGCACCCGGAATTCCGACCATCCCGGAGCGCGACGAGATATTGACGATGGCGCACGAGCCGCCGGCCGCGCGCACCGTGCGGATAGCATGCTTGCAGCCCAGGAAGACACCGTCGAGGTTGGTCCGGTGAACCCGGTGCCAGTCCGAAAGCACCGCGTTTTCCGGATCCTGCGGACCGGCACCTTCTTCGAAGCCGGTGATGCCGGCATTATTCACCAGGATGTCGAATCGCCCGTGCCGCGCCACGATGCGTTCCAGCACCGCACGCCATTCGGATTCCTCGCGGACGTCAAGCCGTAAATAAGTCGCCCGCTCGCCCAGCTGTTCGGCCACGGCACGCCCCTGCCTGTCCTTTATATCGGTCAGAAACACCTGCGCGCCCTGCGCGACGAAGGCTCGGGCAATGGCCTCGCCGATACCGCGCGCTGCGCCCGTGACCAGCGCGATCTTTCCTTGCAAACGGTTCATCTCGAATCCTTTCCTTCTGGCCCTATTGTCGCCTTTTGGGCAGTACTCCCAGGTCTCAGGTGCGTCTGGTTCCCTTGAGCACCACCAGTGCAATCCCCCCGAGCACGGCTACGCCGGCCAGCACCAGCCTCAGACTGACCGGCTCTGCGAGCAATCCCACGCCGGCGATGGCGGTGATGACAGGCACACTCAACTGGGCCACCGCGGCGGTCGGGGTCCGGATCTGCTTGAGCGCCGCATACCAGACAGCGTAGCCAAGTCCTGATGCGAGCGCGCCCGAGCCGGCGGCCAGCAGGATACCTCTGAAATCGAGCGACGCCCGGGCGAAAAACCCGACGGCGATCAGGACCGCCGGAACGCTTGCCAACAGGAAATTCGAGGCAGTCACGCGCGTCGGATCGCCGGCTCCGCGCGCCCGCAGCGTGTATATGCCCCAAGCAACCCCGGCAACGATCATCAAGGCCGCTGCTCCGGGCGGCGGCGCGGCCAGACCGGGCAGCAGCAGCCATCCCAGGCCGGCCAGCGCAAGCGCAAAACCGGTCCACTGTCCTGGCGTCAGCCGATCGCCGGTGAACAGACTCCAACTGATCATGGTCACCTGGACCGCTCCGAACAGCAGCAGTGCGCCGGTCGCGGCCGTCAGCGAAAGATAGGCCAACGAAAACAGGACCGCATACGCGAACAGGGCCAGCGCCGAACCCCAGCTGCCGCGCCCGTCGGCGAGACCGGGCTGAAATCTCACGATCAGCCAGAGCATCAGTGCGCCGGAGGCTATCCGTATCGCGGTAAAGCTCAGCGGATCGATCGCGGTTCCCGTCAGCGCCGCCCGGGCGAGGATGGAATTGGCGGCGAACGCCACCAGCGCAATTGCCGTCAGGGCCGCGATTCCAATTTTCACCGGCGTTCGGTCACTGACATCTGGTCTCTGATCTCCGGTAATCCCGGTCGATGAATCATGACTCACTAGGCTACCCTGATAACTAATCCTGAATCGAGGCAATCGATATGGAATCGGAACTCGCAATCACGGACATGGTAATGAGGCTGTTGGCGGCCGCAGGTCTTGCATCGGTCATCGGTCTTGAGCGGGAGCTGCGCGAACGGCCGGCAGGACTGCGCACCCACATGCTGGTTTCGCTCGGCGCGGCCGGCTTCATGCTGGTCGGCTACGAGATTCTCTTCGCGACTGCGGTCGGCGACCCCTCGGCGCGCGTCGACCCGACCCGCATCGTCGAGGGCGTAATCGGCGGCATTGGTTTCCTGGGCGCCGGTAGCATCATCCAGGGAAGAGGCTCAATCCAGGGCATTACTACGGGGGCGGCAATCTGGATCGCCGGGGCGATCGGTGTGGCGTGCGCGACCGGAAATTTCATCCTGGCCGGGCTTGTCACCGGGATCGCATTGGTCATCGTCGTGGTGCTCGGTTTCTTCGAACACGAGGTCATCTACGACGACGAGCAGAAAGATAAGGTCAAGGATTAGACAGGGCGCGTCCGCGCGGCCATGGATCTCTTATTCAACCTGTGCTGACTGACGCTCACTCAACATGCGCCTGAATCTGCGCACGGCTCCGGGTGGGCCGTCGGCCTGCCTGAACAGCTCGATGTACACGGCCGCGGCGTACAGATAGTCGAAATCCAGGTTGATTTCGACTCGCTGCGCGAGCGCGTCCTGCAGTTCCTCAAGCTGTTGCCGCACCGCTTCATCTTCGGGACGCGCCGGTAGCAGCTGCTTGACCTGCCGAAGCTCGCTATCCAGTACCCGGTAGGCTTCGGACTCCAGCGCACGGCCGGCGCGAATCAGGCCTGCAAAAGATGAATCTGTGGGTGAATCGGGCACAGGGAGCGGAACCCCGATGTCCCAATCCTTGCCGGCGTCCAGCGAATCCTGAAGTCGAATCACGCGCTCGTTTCCTGCAGGCCGGCCTGCGACCGACTCCGCCGATTCCTGGGCGTCTACCGCCGCGCTTCCAACGATGGCCAAAACTGCATAAACGAAAAGCCCGCCTGAGAGCCCGGCCAACAGCTTTTGCCATCGACCTGTCTTAAGCCCCTCGCGAATCAAAAGGTCGACCACGGCCTTCCTCCTGCACTCTTTAAAACGCAACCCCTTGCGACTGCAACCTTAGTATGGGAGGTTGTGTGATGTCAATCACACCTCGCTGCGGTGACTCGGGCCGGGCATCGCTCGAGCAAGGGAGCGTAAAGACCTACCTGACTAGCGTCGTATCTCAGTACTATGCTCAGCCCAATGGAGAATTTGCGCCGGGAGTCTCTGGGTCCCGGATCAAGTCCGGGACGACAACAAAGTGGAATCTCCAGCCATGTCGCCCCGGACTTGATCCGGGGCCCAGTGGCTTGCTCGGCGGGCGATGACACAGCGCAAAACTCTACTGAGACACGACGCCAGTCAGGAAGACCTAAGGAACCCTCATCCGGTCTGCGACGCCGTTTCGGCACGCGTGCCGGCCGAAGACTTGCGCCTGACGAGAAGATCGCCAATCGCGCCCGCCGCGTTCTGCACGATCACGTACAGGCACGGCACGAGGAACAGCGTCAGAAACATCGCCGAGAGCAACCCGCCGACGACGGCAATCGCCAGCGGTTGCATCAGCATTGCCCCGGAACCTGCGCCTATCGCCAGCGGCAACATGCCGACCACGGTGGTCAGCGTGGTCATCAGGATGGGGCGCAGTCGTATGCCGCCGGCTTCGACCACAGCCTGTTGCATTTCCCAGCCCTCGTTGCGACGGCGCTCGATGTATTCGACCAGCAGAATCGCGTTGTTGACGACGATCCCGATCAACAGCACCGAGCCGAGAAATACCGGCGCGCTGATCGGCGTACCGGTCGCCCACAGCGCGAGCGCCGAGCCGGCCGCGGCCAATGGCGCGGCGGTCATGATCACCAGCGGATTGGAGAGCTTTTCGTACTGCACCGCCAGCACGACGAACACCAGGAAGATCGCCAGTGCGATGACGATGCTCATCTCGCGGTTGGTTTCGCGAATGGTCTCGAACTGCCCGCCCAGGATCACGCCATACTGGTTGGGCATGTTGAGCGCCTGGATGCGCTGCTGCACCTCGGCCATGATCGCGCCGACGTCGTTCTGCGCGGTGTCGAAATTGCCGACGATGCGCTGGATGCGCACCTGGTTTTCGCGGCTGATTTCGGCCGGCCCTTCGCCCAGGCTGAAGCTGGCGACCTGGCGGGCCTGGATGGGCCCGTTGACGCCGTTGGCCACGATCACCTGGCCGAGTGCATCGATGTCGCTGACGTCCTCGCGCGGCAGTCGCACGCGCACGTCGTACTCCGTGATGCCGGTGCTGTAGCGCGTCGGCACGAAGCCCGACACCGCCGAGCGCAGCGAGCGGGCAACCCCGCTGATGTCCAGCCCCAGCGCGGCGGCCCGTTCCCGGTCGACCTCGATGCTGAGCAGCGGGGTGCGGTCCTCGTCATCGAGTTCGACGCCGGTCAGCCCGGGCACCGTCTCGATCGAATCGACAATCTCGCGCGCCAGGTCCTGCAGCACGCCGATGTCGTCGCCGACCACCTTCAATTCCATGTCGTCGCCGCTGACGCCGAAGCTCAGCCCGCGAATCCCCGGCGACCACGCCCACAGGCGCGCGCCGGGGATGTCGAGCTGGTCCAGCCGCGAGCGGATCTCGGATACCCACCGACTGGCCGGCCATTCGGGCCGGTCGGCGGCATCGTCGAGACGCACCAGCACGTAGCCCCGGCCCGGACGCTCGTTCGCCACGCCGCCCCAGACGTTGCCGCCGGCCAGCGCGAACACGCTTTGAACGTGCGGCATCTTGTTGACTTCTTCCTCGATCAGGCGGGTTGCCGCGTTGGTCTCGGTCGGCGTGGCGCCGGCCGGAAGCGACATCGAGATGCCGAGTTCGCCGTCGTCGAGCTGCGGCAGGAATTCGTTGCCGAGCCGACCGGCCAGCGTCAGGCTGCCGATGAATACCGCGACGCCAGCGCCCACGACCGCCCAGCGCCATGCAAGCAGGCGGTCCAGCGCGCCGCGGTAGCGCTCGGACAACCACTCGATAAACCCGTTGAACGCGCGGTAGATGCGCAGCCGGTTAAAGCCCGATTCGAACTTCACCTTGGCAAACTGTGCCGCCAGCATCGGCACCAGCGTCAGGGCCACGGCCAGCGACGCGATGACGGCGAACGAAATGGTCACCAACAGTTCCTGGAACACCAGCGTGGCCAGCCCGGTGATCAGCAGGAACGGCGCGACCGCGGCCAGGTTGGTCAGCGTACCGGCGGTAATCGCCGACATCACCTCGTCCGCCCCTTCATGGGCGGCCAGGTCGGCCGACTTGCCCAGCTTTTCGCGGTGCCGGGAAATGTTTTCCAGCATCACGATGGCATTGTCCAGCAACAGCCCGACGCCCAGCGCCAGGCCGCCCAGGCTCATCACGTTCAACGTCAGGCCGGCCGCGCCCATCATCGCGAACGTGGCCATGACCGCCAGCGGAATCGACAGGCCGATCACGAAACTCTTGCGCAGGCTGCCGAGAAACCCGAGCACAACCACCATGGCCAGAACGCCGCCGAGCAACGCGGCGGCCGAAACCGACTTTACCGAACCGCGAATGAAGTAGGCCGCATCCTCGGTGATCCGGTAATCGATATCGGGCGGGATGAAGCCTGACGCGTCCAGCGATTCAAGTCGCGAAATCACTTCGTCGACCACCGCCACGGTATTGGCGTCGGGCTGCTTGAACACCGAGACCTGGGTGGCCGGCGTTCCGCCCAGGCGCACGAACAGCCGCTGCTCGCGGTAGCCATCGCGCACTTCGGCGATTTCGTCGAGGCGAATCCTGCGGTCCGAACCGGGCACGGCCAGCAGCACGTTGGCGATATCTTCGGGCGATTTGAATCGGCCGTCGGTTCTGGCCATCACGTCGAGGCTGTTGCCGGTCACGTTGCCGGCCGCGACGTTGAGGTTTTCCAGCGCCAGCTGCTCCGATATCCCGGCCAGCGTCAGCCCGTAGGAGCGCAGGCGCTGCTGGTCGACGATCACCTCGAGTTCGCGCTCCTGCCCGCCGACGGCTTCTACGCCGGAGACGCCCGGGATGGACTGCAGCTGCGGGGCCAGCCGGTTGTCGACCCAGTCGCGAACCTCGCGCGGGGTTCTGAAGCCCGACGAGAAGCCGGCCTCGAACACCGAGGACGACCCAGGGTCCCACTTGCGCAGCCGCGGCGGTTCGACGTCGTCGGGCAGCTGGCTTCGGGCGCGCTCCAGAAGCCTCGAGGCATTCTGCAGCGCGGTATCCAGATCGGTGCCGTATTCGAAGATCAGGTTGACGTCGGTGCGTCCTTCCTCGGCCTCGCTGGAAATGCGCACCAGGTCCTCTGTGGACGCCAGCGCTCGTTCCAGCGGCCGGGTGACCTGTTCCTCGACCACCTCGGGCGAGGCGCCGGGATAATTGACGTTGATTCGAATAAGCGGGTAGACGACTTCCGGCAACAGGTTGACCGGAAGGCGGTCGACGAAGAACAAGCCCATCACCAGCACCACGGTCGCCAGCGCGGTGGTGCCCACCGGCCGGCGGATGGCGGCGTGGGTCAGGCCGCGGTAATACTTCGTGCCGCGGGCCGGATCGCTATTGCTCTGTGGCTCGCTGTCGCGGCTCCGACCGGATGCCGCGTCTTCGTCCTTGTTCGACCGGCTCATGCGCCACCGCCGACCGTTTCCACGATACGGACCAGGTCGCCCTCGGCAAGATCCAGCGGGTTCGACGAGACGATCTGGTCGCCGGGCTCGAGACCGCCCAGGATTTCGCGCCAGTCGCCCCGGATCACGCCGGTGGACACGGCGCGCCTGACCAGTTCGCTGTCTTCGTTGATGACCATTACGTACTGTTGCTCGCCCATTCCCACCGAGCCTGCCGGGACAGCGAGCACGTCCTGCTTGTAATCCACCAGAAGATCGGCCCGCGCCAGGAATCCGGGACGCACGCCGCGCTCGAAGGCCTCGGGCAGTGAAATCTCCACGGTCAGCAGGCGGCTGGCGCCGTCGGCCGCCGGAAAGATACGGCGGACTTTTCCAGCAAGCGGCCCGGCTTCGCGAAGCGCGTCAACGCGAAGAGGCACTTCCGAACCGACCTCGATCTCACCGACATCCAGTTCGGACACGCCGATTCGAACCACCAGTTCATTGAGATTGGCGATTTCGAATGCCGTGGCGAGACTGCCGATGGAAGCGCCCGGTTCGACCATTCTGCCGATCACGTGGCCGTCGATAGGCGAAACGATGCGCCCGAAGTCCACGCGGGTCCGCCAGAGTTCGACGTCGCTACCGGCGATATCCAGCGTCGACTGGGCGGTGTTGAAGCTCGCCTCGTCGATGTAATTACTGTCGCGCAACCGCTTGAGGCGATCGAAGTTGGTCTGCGCCTCGCGCAGCGCCGCCTCGGCCCGCGCCAGCTCGGCACGCTGCTCGCGAACATCCAGCTCGGCCAGCAACTGGCCCGCCGACACGCGGTCGCCGGTTTCGACGAACACCTCTGTTACGATGCCGGCGGTGCGGGCTGCCAGCGCGATAGTGCGCAGCGTTTCCACTGGCGAAGACAGCTGGATGCGGCGCGAAAGATCGCGTTGCGACACCTCGTAGGCGCGCACCGGAAGCGAGGAACGCTCGCGGGTATTCTGCTGGCCGGAAGGTTCCGGTTTGGAACCGCAGGCCGAAAGCACGGCCGCGCAGGCGACAGCGAAGAGGACGGACAGCATCCGCTTGAGAGTTTGCTTTGACATCTGTGAAGTCTAGCGCGGGGGCTCGCACCACCCGCCGACGCAGCCTTCACAGGCCGCCGGTCAAGTGATCCTCGCGCGCCGGAAGCGTCGGTGCGAGGGCTCGAAGCCGGTCGTGGCGCCGGCTTTCCGCCGGCCTACTGCGGAATT
>DATFJJ010000287.1:0-2003 GCA_035269245.1 Wenzhouxiangellaceae bacterium
GATGGCACGACCAGCAGCGAATCCCCGTCCTCGAGCACGGTGTCGAGCCCGTCGCCGGAGCGTATGTCGCGCTCGCGCACGAACAGATTTACGTGTGGCCGCACCCGGCCGCCGCGGGTCAGAATGCGCAGGCGCGCCTCGGGATGGACGCGTCCCAGCTGGTCCAGCGCCTCGGCCACGCTGGAAGCTTCGACTGCAATTTCCTGCGCACCGCCGGTCAGTGAGCGCAGCGCATCGGGGAGTTCTATCTTGATCATTTCGATTCTGCTTTCGGGTCCTGAAAATGGTGGGTCGCGCTCAAGAATTCGTGATGCTAGCACGCGTCCGATCGACGAAGGATTCCCACCACCGCACGACCCGCTTCGCGAGGGGAGCCAAGGCGGGTCAATACCACCCGGTCCAGCGCGGAGTTGGCTGCGAGCATGGCAGATGCGGCAGCCTCGGCGACGCTCCGGCGGCGGTCGTCGTCGACCTGGTTGATGACCGCGCATATGGAAAACGGTGCCGTCCCCTGGAGTAGTCCGTGTTCGGCGCTGAAAAGGCGCGCAAAATGCTCGGGACCGATCCGCTGCCCGATTTCGAGCCCCGTAATTTCGGCGATGCGCTCAGGCCGATGCGCGATTCGTCCGTCCAGCGGCTGGCCCAGCACCGCCGCGGAGACGACGACCAGAACCTTGGCGGTGGACTTCGGCAGCACCGGTTCGCCGGGCTTGGGTGCCTTGATGCCGCGCATGCGCGCGCCGTCGGCCTTGACCAGCGTGAGGTCGAAATCTCCAGCGTCATGCAACGCTTCGACCTCTTCGGGCCCAAGACCTGCGACACGACCGGGCTTGGCGGCCGGTTGCAGGAAGGCGCGAACCCGGGTACCGCTTTCGAGTCCCGCTTGCCGGATCAGTTGTTCGACCGACTCGACGTTGATTTCCATGCCGGTCCAGCGCGGCGGCCTCGGGGTATGCACGGTTGCAGTCCATGCCACCCGACCCGTGGATTCGGCTGCAATCGCGTACAGAAGGCTCTTCTTCCCCCCGGCACCAATGGCCGCGACGATTCCTTGTTTTATTCCCAGTGCCTGGAGCAGGGCGGTCATTCGACGCGGCCGGCCTGGATGCTGAGAATCGGCGGCAGAAATGCAGGCAGCGCGTCAAAGCGTTCGCCGCGGTCGCGACTGGCATACAGCTGTCCATTGGAAGTGCCGAAATACACCCCCAGCGGATCGAGATCGTCGGTATCCAGCCCGTCGCGCAGAACCGTGACGTAGCAATTGCGCTGCGGCAGGCCATTGGTGAGCGCAACCCAGTCCGATCCGGCGTTTTCAGTGCGATAGACCCGCAGCTTTCCATCCACGGTGGAGCGGAACTGGGACGAATCCTCCGGGATGGTGAACAGCACGTCCGGATCGTTCGGGTCCAGGCCAAGGGCATAGCCGAAATCGCTGGGCAATCCCGAGGTGATTTCGACCCAGCTTTCTCCGCCGTCGTCCGAGCGCCACGTTCCGGTGTGGCTTTGCCGATACAGACGGTCGGGGTGGGCCGGATGCATACGCAATGTGTGATCGTTGTGTCCTGCCTCGGGTTCGGCCTGCGGCAGGTAGCGTGCGCGCACGCCTCGGTTGCAGGGTCGGAAGCTTGTGCCACCATCGTCGGAGCGATAAACGCCACCGGCGGCCAGCGCCGCATACAAGCGATCGTTGGAGGCGGCGAGCGAATGCACCGCACATCCGCCTTTGGCCGGATGCCAGAGTGCGGCTGTGGGATGGCGGTGAAAAGCGTCCATGCAGGTCCAGTTCTCGCCCCGATCGTGCGATACAAAAAGCCCGGGCGGTTCGATTCCGGCATAAATCGTTTCTGGCCGCCCAACGGGTCCCGGCGCCAGGTTCCAGATCACCTTGAGGCTGTCCGGGCCATCGTCCTCGCCGTGCCGCGGCACATCTCCAAGCGGCTGCCAGTCGCGCCCGGCATTTTCGGTGCGATAGACGTGTATGCCCCAGATGGGATGGTGGGCGG
>DATFJJ010000288.1:0-3520 GCA_035269245.1 Wenzhouxiangellaceae bacterium
GAAAGCGGCCGGAACCCCTTCCACGGGGATGATGGGAACGCTCGACGGACCTTCATGCAGCACGATCCAATCACGACCGTCCACGGATTCGACGACACAGGCCGAGCTGTCGAAAGCCGACGAGAGCTCGGCGGCACTCGACGAGCACGAGACCAGCACTGGCCGACGTTCGCGGAGTTCACGGGCCATGGCCAGGCAGCGTGGATCGTCGGCATTGAGCACTACGCGTCGGCCCCGCTCCACGATCCACTGTTTTACTTTCGCCAGCTCGTCGAGCGTCCGGATTTCCATTTCATCGCCAAGATGGTCGTTGCTTACATTGAGACATGCCGCGACATCGCAAAGCTCAAAACCGATGCCGGTGCTAATCGCGCTACCTCGGGTGGTCTCCAGTATTGCCATCGCCACGCTGGACTTGTCGATGACGGTCAGGTGGCCGGGAAGATAACCGTCCTCGAAGCGATCCATCTCCCGACCGTCGAGGTACGCGCCGGTCGAACACGCCAGTCCGGTTTGAATTCCGGTCTCGCGCATGATTCGATCGACCATTAAGCAGGTGGTGGTCTTGCCGTTTGTGCCGGTAATGGCAGCGATGGGTATGCGGCTTTTTCGTCCCGCAGGAAATAACCAGTCAATCATCAGATCGCCGGCCCTTTCGAGAAGCCCCGGCATGTCGCGAAGCAGCCGATCCAGCCGCGGTGCGGGGTCGACGTCGATCACTGTCGCCCGTCCTTCGGGATTGGGCGCCTCTGAAACAAAGGCGATCGACAGGCAGGCCAATTCCAGCCGGTGGGCGAGCTTATCGGCGGCCGACAGAGTCGCGTCAGGCACTTCATCAATGGCCATCCATTCCATGCTGCCGTGGAGTCGACGACGCAGCGCGGCGAACCGCCGCTGGCCAACATAGACCAGCTCGATCACTTCTCCCGCAATGAAAGGCTCCACGAAGGCTGCACCGCCGGCCAGCAACTTGATCGCCGCATCGGAGACTGCCTGTTCATCGTGCAAGTTCGTCACCACACCGCCGGTCCGGCGCTGAACGCTCTTTAGCACCACGGGAAAACCAGCCCGGCGCGCCGCACGAATCGCCCGTGCCGGGCTTGCGAACTGATGGATTTCCGAGCCGACCGCAAGCGGAAGCGAAAAACGCAGCTCCTTGAGTAGATTGAACATGGCCGCTCGATTCCGAATCACAGAATGCAGCGATTCCGAGCGCTCTATAGCGAAAGTGCCGTCGACCGTGCATTGATGACGACCTTGACCCAACCTCAATAGTCCATGGGGACGCACGCGGAATGCGCCGTGGATCGGCTCGTACGGCCGGCGATCCATACGATAGACAGGTATCTCACACCTGCGTGCCGCATCGATCAGGGCACGGGTGTCGGCGGGTGTTGCGCGAAGCCGGGCCAGTTCGCAAAGGCTGTCGAAGCGTGATTTCAGGGATTGCAATCGCTGTTCAGCCGCATCGCCCGCTAGTGCGGTCGACAGCAGGTCCATGACCAGGTCCATGGCCGCAAGTCCCCCCTCTTCCAGGTCGTACTCTGCAAAAAAGCGGATGGGCGCGGATCGGGAGCCGGTCAGAGCGCCGTGATGAGATACCTGGAATCCGGCTGCCTGTTGGAGCGTGATCGTGCTCGCTGCGAGACGACCGGCACAATCGCGAGAACCGTCGTCCGCTCCGGTGAAAGCCGGGGTCTTCCCGGCCACCGACAGTTGCAACTCATAGAAAGCCCGGAGCCAAGCACCGTTCTCGATGGCGTCGAGCGTCTCGGCGCTGGCAGTGATCCAGCGTTCGAGCACCGGCATGTCGCCGTGTCGGTTGAAGCCGGCAAGCTGCAGCGTTCTTATCGTTTCCATTTCGTCACTGTCATTTCCGACCGGAAGCGCTCGAGCCACTACTAAGGTCGGCCCAGCCGGCTTGATCCAGGCGCTTTCAGCCTCGCCCCCAAGCTTGGCAAGGAGTCTAGCAATTCGGAAAACAGCCCGTCACACGACTCTCGGTGGACCCAAAAAGACCGCCTCAAGCATATTCAGGCTATCCCCACGGTTCGCTGACGCGGTTTCACACAGCCGGCTCCCCTAAACTTCGGCCGCTTTGAACAAGCGGAATCCATCATGCAGCAATTCATCGACACTCACGATCTCTCGGTAGTCGGGCTCTCTTACCCAGTGTCGGCTTTCGGTGCTTTCGCGGCGATGTACGTGGCTCACTACATCACCGACGACAACGGCAACATCCGTTTCGGCTGGTTGACGTTGGCCCCCGTGGTCTTCGGCGGCTGCGCCATCTGGGCCATGTACTTCACCGGAATGCCGCGAGTCCAAATGGATTTTGCTGCTGGCCTGGCCGTTTACCTGACGCTGCTGATCGGCAGTGCGCTCGTGATGTTCCGGAAAGCGCAGGATCTCGAGCCGGATTGCGCTGCAGCCTGGTCTGTGGCGTGCGAAACGGTCAGGCGCTGCTACGAACGGCACCAGCGCTCGGCGGTCTCGCGCGGTTTCGTCCGGCCATACAACTTGAGTCGGATTTTCCTGTGCGGGTCGTAGGTCGAATTACGGCCCTGCGCATTCGGCGATAGTGTGACTTTCGTCGCGTTTAGGGTATGCTTTCGCAAATCCTGGCAACCTGGAAGCCGGTCATGCCGTATCGCCACGCGAACTACTTTGTCGGCTTCGTGCTGTTGACCATCATCGTCGGTTTCTGGGGCAGCTACTTCACGCCTATAGCCAGGGTGCCGCTGGCGTTTCACGTGCACGCGTTCACGGCCATGGCCTGGGTCATCCTGCTGATGTTTCAGCACTGGTCGATCCATGGCCGTCGAAATGCGCTGCACAAGAAGGTCGGCATGCTGAGCCTGGCCCTGTTTCCCTTCCTGATCGTCGGCTTCGTGATGATCATCAACGTCGCCGCCGCGCGCTTCGTTACCAGCGACAGCGCAAGCACGCAATTCCTGACCCCGAGCTTCGGTCTTTCGATGGTGTTCGCCATCGTTGCATACCTGGTTCTTTTTTACCTGGCGTTGCGCAACCGCCGCAGCGTCAGGCTGCATGCTGGCTACATGCTTGCGACGCCGCTGGTGTTGTTCGAATCTCCGTTCAGCCGAATCATGCTCGATCATCTGCCGTTTCTTGTATTCACCGGCACCGGCTTTCCGCAGCGCATCCTGGACGCGATCGTGATATCGATGGCCATGGCCATTGCCTTTGCGCTCGTGATGTACGCGCGTGATCGCAAGACGGGCACGCCGTTCCTCGTGGCCGCCGCTCTCATTGCCGTGCAGGCCGTGACGATGTACGTTGGGACGAGCATCGAGTGGGTGCGCTCGGGGTTTGCCGCCTACGCCGCGATTCCGGACTGGATCACGATAGTGGTCGGCTTTGCGCTCGGCGCCCTTGTCTGCTGGCTGGGCTTTAAGGCGCCTTCGGGCAGAAGCCCCGGCCCGGCGGTGATGCCGGCTGCGCCGTAGCGGCGGACGGCTCGTACGCGCGGCAGGAAAGCAGCCGGTGCATTTGCCGG